>JBEDKX010000074.1:0-5046 GCA_041171965.1 Pseudomonadota bacterium
GTGCATACGCGTCTAGATCTGCTTCGTACAGATTTAGAAGAAGAGCGATTGCGTTTGATGTCACTGTTATTGATGGGCTTTGTGTCACTTTTTTGCCTGTGTGTGGGCTTCGTATTCTTCGCTATTTTGATCGTAGTTGCGCTTTGGGATACACACAGGCTAGCGGTATTAGGCTCTGTGGCTGGCATCTTCTTGCTCGCAGGAGTAATTCTTTGTGGCTTGGCAATTCGCACCTTAAAAACCATGCCAAGAATGTTTGAAGCTAGCTTGGCAGAATTGTCCAAAGACCAAAAGCAGCTCGATCATGCCGAAGAACAAAAATAGCCATGAATAAGAATAGCCATGAATAAAAAATTAGCGCTACTCACAGAACGTCGTCAGCGCTTGATCTTGCAGGCGGCAGAGCAGCGTATTGAGTTGGCGCAAAATATTGCGCCATTACATCACTC
Source organism: Pseudomonadota bacterium (assembly GCA_041171965.1). Taxonomy (GTDB): domain Bacteria; phylum Pseudomonadota; class Gammaproteobacteria; order Burkholderiales; family Methylophilaceae; genus Methylotenera. Next base: position 450 of record JBEDKX010000074.1, read on the forward strand.
AATCGTATTTGCAGAAACCGGTTTAGCCGCGGTACAGTACGTGAAAAAACATCCCATTTTGATGTTGGGCGGCACTACATTATTTGCCCTATTACGCGCAACACGTTTAGGTAGCTGGTTGCAAAGTGGCTGGGTTGTATTTGAAATTGCCCGCAATTTAGGCGGCTGGTTCAAGCAACGTTAAAATCAAGATTGATCTTAAGTAAGCCGCTTGCTTATATCTGCAATTAAATCAGTCGCCATCGACCGCTGATATAGCTAAAACCTAAATCAACGGCCTGACGTGGCTTAAATTACTCTTCTATGCCTAGTTCTTGAATCTTACGCGTGAGCGTATTGCGCCCCATACCCAATTGGTTTGCTGCTTCAATACGGCGACCATGCGTATGTTCCAAGGCTTTGGTGATTAAAATACGCTCAAATATTTGCGTGCGCGTTTCTAGCACTTGCTGTTCACCTCGGTTCAAAGCATCCATAACCTCGCTGGCGAGTGCATCTTGCCAAGATAAGGCTGATGCAGATTTGCTGTTGTCGTCCTTAAGTTCTGGCGGCAGGTCGGCAACATCAATATTTTGGCCGGGTGCCATTACGGTTAGCCAATGACAGACGTTCTCTAGCTGGCGTACATTGCCGCTCCAATTAACAGCACTTAAAAACTTAAGTGCCGCCGCAGATGGCTGTTTAGTTTCTACACCTAACTCCGTAGCACTATGTTGTAAAAAGTGTTTTATTAGTAACGGAATATCTTCTCTACGCTCACGTAAGGCAGGCAATCTAAGCCTAATCACGTTTAGTCTGTGAAATAAATCTTCGCGGAATAAACCAACTTTGACGCGCTCTTCTAAATCTTGATGGGTGGCGGCAATAATGCGCACATTAACTTTTATCGGTTGATGGCCGCCAACACGGTAGAACTGGCCGTCACTCAACACGCGTAATAAGCGCGTTTGTAGATCCGGCGGCATATCGCCAATTTCATCCAAAAACAACGTGCCAGTATCAGCTTGTTCAAAACGGCCACGTCTTGAGGCTTGCGCGCCAGTAAAGGCGCCACGCTCATGGCCAAATAATTCAGACTCAAGTAAATCTTTAGGAATCGCTGCGGTGTTAATGGCAATAAATGGTTTATCGCCACGTGGACTATGGCGGTGTAAAGCACTTGCCACTAGCTCTTTACCGCTACCTGATTCACCATTGATCAACACCGTCGCATGTGAACGACTCAAACGGCCAATCGCTCTAAAAACCTCTTGCATGGCCGGTGCTTGGCCGATGATTTCTGGCGTTTCTTCTACGACAACCTTTTCCGTAGCTTGTCTGGTACTTTCATCGACTGCGCGTTTAATCACATCAATGGCTTGGTCAACGTCAAACGGTTTAGCTAAGTACTCAAAAGCGCCACCCTGGAAAGCCGCGACAGCACTTTCTAAATCAGAATAAGCGGTCATGATAATGACTGGAATGTCTGGGTATTTTTGTTTGATTTCACCAAGAAAATCTAAGCCAGATCCATTGGGCATGCGAATGTCGCTTACCACCACTTGTGGCTGCTCGCGTTCTAGTGCATTAAGCGCCTCAGCGACCGATGAGAAGGTCTTAAATTCTAAATCTGTGCGGGCAAGGGCTTTTTCGAACACCCAGCGGATAGATTTGTCGTCGTCGATAATCCAGATTGGTTTCATAAGTTTCTCAAAATTAAATATTACTTTCTTTAAATTCTTGCAGGTGCAAAAAAACTCGCATCTACTTTGCCATTGGTTTAATGGCGCTGGTCTCTATCGGTAGCAAAATGGTAAAGCAGGTTTTACCCGGCACACTTTCGCATTCGATCATGCCGTGATGTTGGGTAATAAAGGTTTGTGCAAGCGTTAAACCTAAGCCTGAACCTCCCTCTATACCAGACACGAGTGGGTAGAAAATACGATCACGAATTTCTGCTGGAATGCCTGGGCCGTTATCAATAATTTCTAATTTAATGGCGACACGATAGCGTTTTCTAGCTAAAGTCACTTGCCTCTCAGCGCGGGTTCTAAACGTGATTTGCCTAGCCACGGTATTGTGCGCCTGCATTGCTTGCACCGCATTGCGGGCGATGTTGAGCACTGCTTGGATTAGTTTTTCGCGGTCACCGATAAGCTCAGGCAAACTTAAATCGTAATCGCGTTTAATCAGCACATCTTTAGGCGATTCAGCCAGCAGTAAACTTCTTACACGCTCTAATACTTCATGGATATTAGTCGGTTGATACTTAGGCACACGATGCGGAATCAGTAATCTATCCATCAATGATTGCAAGCGATCCGCTTCTTTAATAATCACCTGCGTGTATTCACGTAGACTAGGCGAGGGCAATTCGTGCTCTAGCAATTGCGCGGCTCCACGTAAGCCACCCAGTGGATTGCGAATTTCATGGGCGAGGTTGCGTAACAGCTCTGCATTGGCCTGCTGCTGAATAAGCATGCGCTCTTCTCGTGCGATGCGAAGTTGCGCGTCCATCTGTTGAAACTCTAAAATTAAACAGGCATTGGGCGAATCTATCGGCGTAACGGTACAAGTAACCGCAAATGATTGATGCCTGTGGGTACTAATGGCAAACTCGTGTTCCCGAAATGGGCTTTGATGTTCGACAGAGTTTCGAATAGCCAGCATTAAGATTTCACAATTGGGGAACACGTTACTGATTTTCATACCAGTGACATGCGTCGCACTAAAGGCAAAAATAATTTCCGCACCAGGATTAATGTAAACCACGCTAAGGCTCTCATCCAAAAGGATAATGGCCGTGGCCAAATGTTCTAAGCCAGCAAAATGATCAGGGGTTTGTTGAACCATAGTAAAGTTAAATTCAGTCAGTTGAATGATAGTACTATTAATCTAAGCAAAAGCTATACCAACATTCCCGTTGCTAAACCATGTTTGAGCTTACATCACATGTGCAAACCCATTGCGGGCTTTTGACTTAAACAAAAAATGATATAAATTTCATTTGTGGAGCCCATTAAGTTCTTCTTGTAGCAACTTTATATTGTTTTGATGGCTATCAATATCTTCTTGCAGAACTTTAATTTTCTCATCAAATTGAGTGACGCTACGCAATTTTTGACCATCAACCGCTTTAGATGCAACGGGCTTAGACTCGCTGGCCAGATAGGCTTTTTTTGCTTGCTCTAACGCCGCAATTTCCGCATGTAATTCGTTATTCAGAATATCTCGGCGCTTTCCATCTCGTTGACTTTGCTGTTCTTTATCTACTCTAGGAAAACTCTCTGGTGTAGTCCTAGGTTTATTGACGATAGAATTTTGTGAGTTTTTAACTTCGTCATTTAAGGAATCATTAGCGTCAAGATATAGCTCTAAACGGCTAGCCCCTTTTGTTTTGATATTTGAATAAGTAACACGGCCATCAGCATCTACACTTTTGTAGATTTGAGCACTAGCTTGGCTAGATAACATGACCAACAAGATGGCTATTAACTGTAAATATCGTTGCATAGTTTCAGTGTAGTAGAAAAGATTTAATTAGGCAACGTAACGCTTATTAGCTAGCTTAACTGCGCAGAAAGCCGACAAAAAAAGGGGCGAAAATCGCCCCTTTTTTAATTAACTTTGACTAACATTCATTAGCCAAGTAATTTAACACTTAGCAAGAGTAGTACAAACCAAACTCAACTGGGTGTGGTGTCATACGCAACTTGTTCACTTCTTCCATCTTAAGTGCAATGTAACTGTCGATCCAATCTTCAGTAAATACACCACCGCGTGTTAAGAACTCACGGTCTTTATCTAGATGCTCAAGTGCTTGCTCTAATGAAGAACATACTGTTGGAATTAATGCATCTTCTTCTGGTGGAAGATGGTACAAGTCTTTTGTTGCTGGCTCGCCTGGGTGAATCTTGTTTTGTACGCCATCTAAACCAGCCATCATCAATGCAGAGAATGCCAAGTATGGGTTAGCGATAGGATCTGGGAAGCGCGCTTCAACACGGCGTGCTTTGTCAGAATGTACAAATGGGATACGGATAGCAGCAGAACGGTTTTTAGCAGAGTAAGCTAATTTTACTGGCGCTTCGTAATGTGGCACTAGGCGTTTGTATGAGTTAGTACCTGGGTTAGTAATTGCATTCAATGCGCGTGCATGTTTGATAATGCCGCCGATGTAATACAAAGCAAAATCGCTTAAACCAGCATAGCCGTTGCCAGCAAACAAGTTTTTGCCATCTTTCCAGATAGATTGGTGTACATGCATACCAGAACCGTTATCGCCTGCAAACGGTTTAGGCATAAATGTCGCTGTTTTACCGTAAGCATGTGCTGTATTTAACACTACATATTTAAGCGTTTGAGTCCAGTCAGCACGTTTTGTTAATGTGCTAAATTGCGTGCCGATTTCACATTGGCCAGCAGTAGCAACTTCATGGTGATGCACTTCAACAGGCACGCCCATCGCTTCTAATGTAATACACATTGCTGAACGAATGTCTTGTAATGAATCGACTGGAGGTACTGGGAAATAACCGCCTTTAACACCTGGACGATGGCCAGTGTTGCCGCCTTCAAATTTCTCACCAGAAGACCATGCAGCTTCTTCTGAATTGAT
>JBEDKX010000075.1:0-5040 GCA_041171965.1 Pseudomonadota bacterium
CACCCGATGGGAAAGACAATGCTTGCAACACCAAATATCGCTGGTTGGAATGGTGTGAACCTTGATGATGAACTTACTCGCCTGATTGGCAAATCAGTTGTGATTGAAAATCCAAACGGCGCACATAACATTGCCGTTGGCCTTAAAGCTGAACTAGATATCACAATTAAAGGCCATGCTGGTTACTACGCAGCGGGCATGAATCAAATCGCTAAAGTGACGATAGAAGGCAGTGCTGGTAGTGGCGTCGCTGAGAATATGATGTCTGGCATAGTGCATGTCAAAGGCTTCGCTTCTAATGCGGCTGCGGCCACCGCTAATGGTGGTTTGCTGATTATTGATGGTGATGCTGGTTTACGTACCGCGATTGCGCTAAAAGGTGCTGATGTAGTGGTTGGCGGATCGGTCGGCAGCTTCTCAGCTTTTATGGCACAAGCCGGTAACTTTGTAATTCTGGGCGATGCCGGTGAAGGTCTAGGCGACTCTATTTATGAAGCAAAAATATTCGTACGCGGTAAAGTGAAAAGTTTGGGTGCAGATTGTGAAGAGAAAACAACCAGTGCTGAAGACCGAAAAATACTGGCAGACTTGTTGATTAAATCTGGCCATGCCGATGTGAATCCAGACAGCTTCCAGCAGTATGGCTCAGCGCGAACCCTCTACCACTTCCATGTTGATAACGCAGGAGCATACTAAAATGAGTGACGATAAAACAAAAGACACCGTGCATAAAACGCCACAAACGACGCCACGTTATTCAGCTACTTTTGATGAATATACTAATTCTGAAATTAGACGTGCAGCAGCGACCGGTATTTATGACATCCGTGGTGCAGGCTCTAAACGTAAATTGCCGCACTTTGATGATTTACTATTTTTAGGCGCATCAGTCAGCCGTTATCCATTAGAAGGCTACCGTGAAAAATGCGGCACCGATGTGATTTTAGGTACGCGTTTTGCCAAAAAACCTATCCATCTTAAAACACCGGTGACGATTGCTGGCATGAGTTTTGGATCATTATCTGGCCCAGCTAAAGAAGCTTTGGGTCGCGGTGCGACTGCAGCAGGCACTAGTACGACTACTGGTGATGGCGGTATGACGCAAGAAGAACGTGGTCATTCAACAACTTTAGTTTATCAATATTTACCATCGCGTTATGGTATGAACCCAGATGATTTACGTAAAGCCGATGCGATTGAATTAGTCATTGGTCAAGGCGCAAAACCAGGTGGTGGTGGTATGTTGCTCGGCCAGAAAATTACGGCGCGTGTAGCGAAAATGCGTTGCTTACCAGAAGGCATCGACCAGCGTTCATCTTGCCGCCATCCAGATTGGACCGGTCCAGATGACTTGGAAATTAAAATTGCAGAATTACGTGAAATTACAGATTGGGAAAAACCAATTTATGTAAAAATTGGCGCAACACGTCCTTACTTTGATGTGGCGCTTGCGGTTAAAGCAGGCGCTGATGTCGTGGTATTAGATGGTATGCAAGGTGGCACTGCAGCAACACAAGAAGTGTTTATTGAGCATGTAGGCTTGCCGATTTTAGCAGCGATTCGCCCTGCAGTAAAAGCTCTGCAAGACTTAGGCGTTTATCGCAATGGTAAAAATAGCGTGCAGTTGATTGTATCTGGTGGTATTCGTAATGGCGCTGATGTGGCTAAAGCGATTGCTTTAGGGGCAGATGCGGTCGCGATTGGAACTGCGGCGCTGATTGCGCTTGGTGACAACGATCCGCATTTAGAAGCTGAATACCAAAAATTAGGGACTACTGCTGGCGCTTATGATGATTGGCATGAAGGTAAAGATCCAGCGGGTATTACTACGCAAGATCCTGAACTGATGAAACGCTTAGATCCAATTAAAGCTGGCCATCGTTTGGCAAATTACATTGCGGTGATGACCATGGAAGCGCAAGTGGTAGCGCGTGCCTGTGGCAAGTCGCATCTGCACAATCTTGAGCCAGAAGATTTGGTCGCACTTACGATCGAAGCTTCAGCTATGGCACAAGTGCCATTAGCTGGTACTAGCTGGATACCGGGAGTTACAAAATTTTAGATTAGTTAAATCTTAACTCCACCCAGAAGTTTGGGTTTTAGGAGCTTATGTGCAATGAATAATGATTTTTACTTGAAGGCGGATTCGACTTCCAACTACCTGAATTGGGTAAAAGTATTGTTCATATTAAATGCACATAAGCTCTTTTTTTATGTTTTTTTCAGATTTACCATCTTCTGTAAATCTATTCAATTCTCGGCTCCACAAGCGCGCCGCTACCAAATTCGTCTACCATTTTGGTGACTATCTAAACTACTTCACTGATTTTTTAATTTTAAAAGATAGGGAGATGGTCATGAGAAATGATTTAAATAAAAGAATGAATGACATGTATCAACGCGACTGCTTAATGGCTTGGTTCGATGTTGCCTTGCTGTGGGCTGCCGTTATTTTTGTGCTAGTTGCTATTCTAGGCATTGTGCAGGATCCAAATATTCGGCTTGTACTGTATGTCGCTAGCTTTATGTTAATGCTGTTCAACACTGCATCCGTATTTGCGATGACCAAGCATTTTAAAGAAGACAAGGATTTCATCTACGGTTTAGATATTAAACATTTAGATGCTAATCGTGCCACTAAAATTAAGCACTAGGAGATCATTATGAAAAAAAACTACAGCCCGCCTAAGCAAGGCATGTTAGGTCAGATTTTTGACACAGTTTTAGTATTGGTATTAGTTTATGCCAGTTTAATGTTGCCTTTGTTGTTTAAAGCCGCGGAAAAAGCTGAGGATGCTGCTGCTGTTGCAGCTGCCGCAGTTAAATCAACTTGGGAGTCATTAGGTCAAAATGCCATTCAGCAGGCGCAATGGGTCAAGCTAGGCTACGATCCAGAAAAAGCCGCAACCTTAATCAATAGCCGCTTTGACTACACCATAGATCCTATGATGTTAATCGTCACAATCGTTGTTGTCGCTGGTTATTTTATGTTCATGTTAAAAGTATCTGATAAGCAATACCGTGAAGTCATTGCGGAAAAATTCGACAATTAATAAATAATTGCTTATATCAAAGGAGAAGGATCATGGGGTTTTGGGACATTATAGTTTATGTGGCATGGAGCTTATCAGCGGTCATGTTGGTATGGATGGTAGTAGATTCATTTATGATTTCATCGCAATACGACGAAGAATATTTAATGAGCTCACGCGAAGGTGGCGAAGATGATGTCGTTCACGGCGTGCATCTTGAAGAGGGGAACCAATAATGGCTAGCGAAAAAATATCAAGTGGCGGCAAGCCTATCGCCATGCTTAAAGTACTTAACCCATTTCACATTTGGGCGTTGGGTGTTGGCATCGTACTAGTGGGTGAATTTATGGGCTGGAATTTTACCGTCGGCAAGGGCGGTGCTTATGCTTCATTAATCGCATGTTGGGTCATAGGCTTGCTTTATACCTGTGTGGCGATGATAGATTCTGAAGTCACTTCTACAGTAGCGGCAGCAGGCGGGCAATACACGCAGGCAAAACATATTATTGGGCCATTAATGGCGTTTAATGTGGGCTTATATTTAGTCATGGCTTACACCATGCTTTGTGCCGCTGATGCCCTGGTAGTGGGCGATTTAATGAAGTCTGGTGCCGAGGTGATGGGCTATGCCAACCTTGATACCAAGCCTTTTGTGGTGTTGACCGTAGCCTTCCTAGCATGGCTGAATTATAGAGGGGTATTTGCAACACTGACACTTAATTTAGTCATTACCTTCTTGGCATTCCTGTCATTAATCGTACTATTTTTTGCTGTGGACCCACTGAACCAAGGCGTTGTGCTACAGCATCAAGGCTTGCTTACTGATCTGCCTTACGGTTGGATTGGTGTGATTGCTTCGCTACAGTTTGGTATGTGGTATTACTTGGGGATTGAAGGTACTTGTCAGGCGGCTGAAGAAGTTCGCTCTGCCGGAAGATCGATTCCACTGGGTACCATGGGCGGCATGATGACACTATTAGTGGCAGCGACGATTACTTGGTTTGTGGCCACAGGTTTGATGCCTTGGCAATATTTAGGTCAAGCTGTAACGCCTATGTACGACGCAGCGACATTGCTTGGAAGTTCTCAGTTGCAACTGATGTTATTTGTCGCCACAGCCTTTGCGGCAATTGCTTCGGCCAACGGCTGTATTAATGATGCTTCACGTGCCTGGTTCTCATTAGCACGCGACCGATATATGCCGGTATTTTTTGGTGCCATTCACCCAAAATATCGTACTCCATATCGTTCAGTATTATTCCTAGTGCCGATTGCCGTATCGTTTGCATTCACTGGATTATTAGATCAAGTCATTACGTTTTCTATTTTGTCAGGTTTGCTTGGCTATACCTTTATGACGTTCAATATGATTAAGTTTAGAAAAATGTGGCCATTAGGTAGTATTCATCGTGGTTACATCCATCCTTTCCATCCTATCCCTGCCATTACTTTACTCACCTTGTGTTGTGCAACTTATTTTGCGACATTTTTAGGTTACGGCGCTTCACTGTTATCTATTATGGCATTTTATATTTTGGCTTCGATTTGGTTTGTGGTACGCCGTTACAAATATGTAAAACGTGCAGATCAGTTCACTATGCCTTGGCCGCGTCCTAAAGGATATTAGCTTAATGGCGAATTTAGTTTAACGACTGTAAATAGTTTGATAACTATAAATAGTTTAATAACTTCGAGTTTTAAACCATAAGCTTTTAAACAAAATTGGCAACGGTGTAATAGCCGTTGCCAAATGCGAGGTTCAAATGAACATAGTAGTATTGATTTTACTCGCGGCGATGATCGTGTTTATGGTTAGAAAATATCAGCATGACGCTGATTACAAAAAACAAGCGCGGAGCCAAATATTTGATGATTGCTTTGAATTACTGCAACAACCGCAGTTAAGTCAGGATAAAGCCCATTTGCCTTTGTTAAATGGCAGATATGGCGAATATCAAATCTCACTCAGTATAGTTGAAGACACTATAGGTTGGCGCAAGATTCCTCC
>JBEDKX010000076.1:0-5039 GCA_041171965.1 Pseudomonadota bacterium
GTATTAAGATGCACGTGTTGTTTAGGATAAGCTTGTTCAAATTAAAGTTTTTTTCAGTAAAGTTTTTCATTGAACGGTCATCAATTTGTCACATTTTACGCATATTATAAAACGAACATAAAAATTGAAGATAATATGCGCTCAACGTTCCCGCCTTTAAAATTACTCAACCGTGATACTAGTATTTTAGCGTTCAATGAGCGTGTCCTCAGTCTAGCGCGTAACCCTGATTATCCGCTGCTTGAACGATTGCGCTTTCTTTGTATTGTTTCCTCAAATTTAGATGAGTTCTTTGAGGTGCGTGCAGCGCCTCATGTCGATGCGATGCGTGATGATGATCAAAAAGGCGATATTAATGTAGGCAGTTATCAAGTGATTTCTGACGTTGCACACAAGTTGGTAGATAAGCAATACGAAATTTTCAATACAGAACTGATGCCAGCGCTTGCAGAACAAGGCGTACATTTGGTCTCACATGGAGACCGCACAACTGAACAGCGACGTTGGGTAGCGCGATATTTTGAATCCGATGTTCGCCCTCTGCTAGTGCCTGTAGCGCTAGATCCGTCCCATCCTTTCCCACAAGCTGCCAATAAATCACTGAACTTTATTGTGTCGTTAAGTGGTCATGATGCGTTTGGCCGCAGTAATAATATTGCCATTGTGCGTGTACCAAGAGCCTTGCCTCGCTTGATTAAGTTGCCAAAAAACTTAAGTGATAAACAACAGAAATTCGTCTCCTTATCTAGTGTGATTCGAGCACATTTGGCTAGCTTATTTACTGGAAGAGATGTGCTTAGCTTCTCTCAATTTCGCGTGACACGCCATTCTGATTTAGCGGTAGATGAAGATGACGTTAAAAATTTGCGTACCGCTTTACGTAAAGGCTTAGTAACACGTAATTTTGGCGATGCGGTGCGATTGGAAGTGTCGCATGCATGTGATGAAAAGCTAGCGAAGTTTTTGCTAGAGCAGTTCGATTTGCCAAAACATTCGCTTTATCGTGTCAATGGGCTGGTGAATTTAGCGCGGCTAATGCAATTGGCTGATCTTGCTGAAGGAAGTCAGCTTAAATTTAGGCCTTTTGAGCCGAAGATAAGTCAGGAATTAATTCTCAATCAATCTTTTTTTACGCAACTTAAGCAGCGCGATATTTTAATTCATCAGCCCTACGAAAGCTTTGAATCTGTCATTGATTTCTTGCGTGAGGCAGTTTATGACCCTGATGTGTTATCTATTCAACAGACTATTTATCGCACCGGATCTGACCCAAGAATGCTGAAATTACTACAAGAAGCAGTTCGGCGTGGCAAAGAGGTGATGGCGGTCGTTGAGCTTAAGGCTAGGTTTGATGAAGAAGCTAATATTAACTGGGCTGAAGATTTAGAGTCTGTTGGTGCGCAAGTGGTGTATGGAATTGTCGGTTTAAAAACGCATGCCAAAATGTTGTTGATCATGCGTCGTGAAGGCGCAGGTTTGAAATACTACGGTCATGTTTCTACCGGAAATTACAATCCTAGAACAGCGCGACTTTACACCGATGTGAGTATGCTGACAGCTGATATGCAAATTACCCGCGATATGGAGCATTTGTTCAGGCATATTGCTAGCCAAGTGAAGTTACCTCGTATGCAAAAATTACTAGTGGCACCGTTTAATTTACATAGACAGATGCTAACTAAAATTAGAAGCGCAGAACTTGCAGCAAAGGCTGGTAAAGCGGCAACTATTATCTTGAAGATGAATGCACTTACCGACGAATTCTTAGTGAAAGCTTTGGTAAAAGCTGGTCGTGCTGGTGTTGAAATTGATTTGATTTTACGTGGTGCTTGCATACTGCCGGTTGATGCGCCAGGGTTGGATGGACGCATTCGTGTACGTTCAATTATTGGCCGATTGTTAGAACATTCTCGTATATTCTATTTTAAAGTGGATGAAGTCGAGAATATGTGGCTATCAAGTGCTGACTGGATGAATCGTAATATGATGCGCCGCGTTGAAATTGCTTGGCCGATAGATGACCTTAAAAATCGTGCCCGTATCTTACAAGAATGCTGTCAAATGAGCTTAGCTGATAATCAAGATGCTTGGCTACTAACTGCCGATGGTACTTACGTACTGAGTGCGCCGCAGACAACTTCAGCTAAAATTAAAGGTACAGATCCGCTACAAGAATTTAGTGCACAACAGTTCCTTCTTAAAAAGTATGCTGATTAACCCTGTGAGTTGAGAAGTAATGGCTAATTTAATTTTGTGGCGACATGCTGAAGCTGAATTACAAAGGGCTACTGGCACGGACGCGGAGAGACCTTTAACCAAACATGGCCGCAAAGATGCCGCTAAGATGGCTGAATGGTTGAATGAATTTTTACCAAAAAATACAGAGATTTTATCTAGCCCAGCTATCCGTTGCTTAGAAACTGTCGCGGCTTTGCAGCAACTCAATAAAGCTAAAAGTAAGCGTGAAGTGAAGGTGGTTGACTTTTTAAGTGTGGATAGCTCTGTCGCGGAAATACTTAAGCAAGTAAGCAATGACGATACTCATCAGACGATTTTAATTGTCGGCCACCAACCGAATTTGGGCTTATTGCTTGCTAGCCTACTAGGTTTGCAAGCAGGACCGTTGGTCGTTAAAAAAGGCGCAGTATGGTGGCTGCGCCAGCGCTATTTACCTAATTTGGATGGTGGTGTTACACAAACCTATTTGTATAGCGTGCAGCACCCAAGTCTATAGTCACCTGTTTAATAAATAGGCCTTCAGTTTAGGCTAGGAAACAAAGCTCGTTGCTTGGGTGTAAGCTTAATTGGTTTTATTTCTTATTTGGTCTGCCAGTTTTAATCGCTGGTACTTTAGACATTGCGGCTTTTAGCGCGGCATCGGTCATAGCAGTTAGTTGCATGATTCCGGCACGTAATAATTCACTTTTTTTCGCAGGTTGACCTAGTTTAATTAAACGCTCTTTCAATACTGAAAACTGAGCATATTCAACTTTAGGCATAGTAAAGCTATCGCGCTCCATTTTTAATTTAGGCGCTTTTTCTACTTTAATTGACTTAACTTTTACTTCTGCGGCTACCACAACTTTTTTTGCAACGGCTTTAGTCGTAGTCGCTACCTTTGATGTTTTGGCTACTGCGGCTTTAGTAATTGCCGGCTTTGCTGCAATGGGCTTTGCGGCAGGTTTAGTTGCCACAGTTTTGCTGCTGGCATCTTTGACTGGTGAGGTTGCTCCTGCAGTGGTTGCAGGAATGGCTGGTGTTGTTGGAATGATTTTTGACATGTTAAACTCCTTAATAAACGGTATAAACAGTTTATACCGTTTAATTTAAAATGCAATATTGTTTTAGTATTAAATGCCTTATAAAACAATGAGATCAAATTGGCAGCTGGTTTTTTGCCAGGTAATTTTTTCTTCACCCAATAAGTAGTAGGATTGTGGGTATTTCTCAGGCCAAGTTTTTGGTAAGCTCAGTTGTATGGCGTTGTTATGGTAACGCAGTTGAATGCCGCGTAAGTTTGGCATGATGCGAGCGTGGCATAAAATTACGGCTATGCGCAAACAAGCGAGTTGCATGACTAATATTGGATTGGAAAAATCAGCCTCTAAACGCTTTAATTTACCTCTGTGCCCTAATATCAATAAGCTTAAGCAATGCAGTTCGCTTTGTGCAAAGCCTTGTGGTTCTGCGTGTTCAAGTATGTAAGCACCATGTAAATTAACATCAATGGGTGAAATAATACCGCCTATTTCATGTAATAAGCCTGCCCAATGTAGTTTACGTGCTTGAGTCTGTTGCTCATTAGAGGCAAATTGAACGTCCTCACTTATTTTTTCAAATAACTTGGTTGCTACTTCGGCAACAGTTGCGGCATGCTTCTCATCTACAGCGAAATTTCGTGCTAAGCGTTGCACGGAGGCATTTCTTAAATCGACCATTTCATTATCGCGCGCTAGCATGTCGTAAAGTAAGCCGTGCCTTAGCGCACCTTTTGCAACATTTAACGTATCAATTTTTAAAAAATCAAAGGCGCCAAGCATGATTGATAAGCCGCCAGCAATAACTGCCTTACGATCTTCTTTTAGACCTAGCAGGCGTAATTTATCGGTGTGTTTCGCACGCAGCAATTCATCGCGTAACCAAAGCAATCCTTCTTTTGTGATGGTGTCTGCGGGTCTGCCATATTGCACCAAAACATCGGCAATTGCACCTACAGTGCCAGATGCACCATAAGCAACATCCCAATGTTTATTGCTGAAATTGACACCTAATGTATCAAAAATAGATTCTGCGGCAATTTCCGCTCGGGTAAACGCATTTTCTGTTAAATCGCCGCTAGCAAAGTGTTTAAGCGACCACGCTACAGAGCCTACATGTAATGAAGCCGTATGCTGGGATGTAAAGCCTTGGCCTAAGATGAATTCAGTGGAGCGTCCACCAATGTCAATCACAAGGCGTCTTTCATTCGATTGTGGTAAAAAGCGACTGACGCCTTGGTAAATTAACCGGGCTTCTTCAACGCCAGAAATTACTTCTACATCAAATCCTAGGGCTTTTTTAGCTAACTTGATGAATACTTCGCGGTTATTTGCTTCACGCAATGTTTGCGTCGCTACTGCTCTAACATGACTCGCGTCAAATCCTTGTAAGCGCTCACCAAATCTTGCTAAACAGCGAATGCCGCGATCAATCGCTTCTGCGGTTAGGTTGCGGTCTTGGTCTAAATCTCCACCTTGCCTGACGGCTTCTTTTAAATATTCCACGCGCTGAATATGTCCGCTATCTAGACGACCGATTTCGAGCCTGAAGCTGTTGGAGCCTAAGTCAATAGCAGCTAGTAATGCTTTGTCTGCGGGATTGTTGTTAGCGGCATTAGTTTGGTTTTGCATAATTTCTTGTACGTGATTTATCAGTTTTGGAAATAAACAATAATATTGTTTATTTTCTAATTATAGTTTGAAAGTTTGATGACAAAGCGCAAATTTATTGAAATTAAATGCAGTGAAGTTATTTAAACTTATTTGAGATGTCACTTCATA
>JBEDKX010000077.1:0-5027 GCA_041171965.1 Pseudomonadota bacterium
CCAAAGACTGTTTAAGTTAAGCGCACTGCAAGTGTTAAAATAGCGTTTTAACATTATTTATATTGCTATGAACTCGCACTTAACGCCCAAAGATTTAACACCGCAGTATTTAACTGCCGCACTTTACAAATTTGTCAGCCTGCCAGACTACAAAACCTTGCAAGCGCCTATTCTTGAAGCTTGCATGCAGCACAAAATCAAAGGCACATTATTGCTAGCTGAAGAAGGCATTAACGGCACCATAGCTGGTTTTTCTGAAAACATTCACGGTCTGCTTAATTATTTACGCACAAATCCTTTATTTGAAAATCGCTTTGCTGATTTAGAGCACAAAGAATCATTTGCCAGCGAGCATCCGTTTTACCGCATGAAAGTAAAACTCAAAAAAGAAATTGTCACGCTAGGTGTTGCTGGCGTAAGCCCTACCAAACTAGTTGGCACTTACGTGAAACCGGAAGATTGGAATGCGTTAATTTCTGATCCTGAGGTACTTTTAATTGATACTCGCAACGATTACGAAGTAGACATAGGCACATTTAAAGGTGCGATTGACCCGAAAACCACCACATTCCGTGAGTTTCCAGCCTATATTGCCGAGCATTTTGATAAGACCAAACACAAAAAGGTCGCGATGTTTTGCACTGGCGGCATACGCTGTGAAAAAGCCTCGTCATACATGATGGATCAAGGTTTTGAAGAAGTATTTCACTTGCAAGGCGGCATTTTAAAATATCTAGAAACCGTGCCAGAAGCCCAAAGCATGTGGGAAGGCGAATGCTTTGTATTTGACCAACGTGTAGCGGTAAAACACAATTTAGAAGTGGGCGAGTTCGACCAATGCTACGCCTGCCGTCACCCACTATCACCAGTAGAAATGCAAAGCACACAATATACGCCTGGCATTTCTTGCCCTTATTGCTACGATAAAATCTCTGAAGAAAAGCGCGCCAGCCTGACAGAAAGGCAAAGACAAGTGATTTTAGCCAAACAACGCGGTGAAATGCATATAGGTGAAAAACAAAGAAAATAGAAAAAATTAACTTCAATGTTTTTAGACAATAAAAAGGGAGCTATTCGCTCCCTTTTTATTCAATAGAACCCAATTCAGGTTCTTTTTTGATTTCTTTATTGTCTGTTTTTCAAATTAGCCGCAATGCGCAATCTTAGTGCATTAAGTTTAATAAATCCGCCTGCATCTTTTTGGTCGTAAGCGCCTTTATCATCTTCAAAAGTAGCAATCGTTGAGTCAAACAGCGAGTTAGTTTTACTATCGCGGCCAGTGACAATCACATTACCTTTGTACAATTTAACCCGCACCCAACCATTAACCACAGTTTGTGTGTGATCTATTAGCGTTTGAATAGCGACACGCTCTGGACTCCACCAATAGCCGTTATAAATCATGCTGGCATAACGCGGCATTAGGTCATCTTTCAAATGCGCTACTTCACGGTCTAGCGTAATTGATTCTATGGCGCGGTGTGCTTTAAGCATAATAGTACCGCCTGGCGTTTCGTAACAACCGCGAGACTTCATACCCACGTAACGATTTTCAACTAAATCTAAGCGGCCAATACCATGTTTGCCACCAATTTTATTCAAGTGTGCCAATAATTCGTGCGGCTTCATCATTTCGCCGTTTAAGCTTACAGGGTCACCATTCACATATTCAATATCTAAATATTCAGCTGCATCTGGGGCTTTTTCCGGGCTAACACTCCAACGCCACATTGATTCTTCCGCTTCAGCTGCTGGGTTTTCTAGGTGACGGCCTTCGTAAGAAATATGTAACAAGTTAGCGTCCATGCTGTATGGGCTGCCGCCTTGTTTGTGCTTCATTTCTACAGGAATACCATGAGTTTCAGCATAAGCCATCAATTTTTCACGGCTTAATAAATCCCACTCGCGCCATGGGGCGATGATTTGAATATTTGGATTTAAGGCATATGCACCCAACTCAAAGCGCACTTGGTCATTACCTTTACCAGTCGCACCATGTGAGATTGCATCGGCATTGGTTTCAGCGGCAATCTCAATCAAACGTTTGGCAATTAGTGGGCGAGCAATTGAAGTGCCTAATAAATATTCGCCTTCATAAACGGTGTTCGCGCGAAACATTGGGAACACAAAATCACGTACAAATTCTTCACGCACATCATCAATATAAATGTCGCTTTCTTTAACGCCAGCCGCTCTTGCTTTTGCACGCGCTGGCTCTAGTTCTTCGCCTTGACCTAAGTCTGCGGTAAATGTCACCACTTCACATTTATATTCATCTTGTAACCACTTCAAAATGACTGAAGTATCTAGACCACCTGAATAGGCTAAGACTACTTTTTTAACGTCTTTTTTAGCTGCTTTATTTTCTGCACTCATTACTAACATTCCTAATTTACTTAATTCAACACATTTAAAAACAAATCAAAAGCCTGCTAGCTAAATGATAAAAACGATTATGTTTAAGACTATTTATTAAAGTCTGCCTAACAGTAAATACTCCATTAAGGCTTTTTGCACATGCAAGCGATTTTCAGCTTCATCCCACACGACTGACTGAGCGCCATCGATCACCTCGGCAGCCACTTCTTCGCCGCGATGAGCTGGCAAACAATGCATAAATAATGCATCTTTAGCCGCAACGCGCATCATGTCTGCATCAACTTGCCAGTCGGCAAAATCACGTAAGCGCTCTTCATTTTCGGCTTCAAAACCCATACTTGTCCACACATCAGTCGTGACCAAATGGGCATTTTTAGCCGCTTCCATCGGATCAGAAAATTCTTCGTAGTGATCATTGCCGTATAAATTAGCGCGTTCTGGTTCTACTTCATAACCCGGTGGCGTAGAAACATGTACATTAAAATCCAGCACTTCAGCAGCTTGCAACCAAGTGTTGCAGACGTTATTACTATCGCCAATCCAAGCCACCGTTTTGCCTTGAATCGGACCTCTGTGCTCAATAAAAGTGAAGATGTCGGCCAAAATCTGGCAAGGATGATATTCGTTAGTTAACCCATTAACAACAGGCACCCGCGAGTTAGCAGCAAAGCGCTCGATGATTTCCTGCTCAAAAGTACGTATCATCACAATATCACTCATACGTGAAATCACTTGCGCAGCGTCTTCTACTGGCTCACCACGGCCTAATTGTGAATCACGAGTATTCAAATAGATGGCTGAGCCACCCAACTGCTGCATACCAGCCTCGAATGACAAGCGCGTACGTGTACTGGCTTTTTCAAAAATCATCACCAGTGTGCGATCTTGTAGCGGCCAATATTGCTGGTAAGCTTTAAACTGGCTTTTAATCCAGCGCGCACGTTCAAATACGTACTCAAGCTCATCCCGATTTAAGTCATTAAACTGTAAAAAATGTTTTATTGCCATAATGTTTACCGCTGTGGTTTCTGTTCTTTTGGGTTTTAACGACTAGTTGAAAGTCTAACTTTAGCGACTAGTATAAATGTTTTTGCTTGATTAACAACTTTACTCAAAGTAATACTAAGGAAATACCGAGTAGATGGTCACTGAAATGCAACTGAAGACTAGCTCTGTAAAAATAGTTTAATCACCGCCGCCAAGCGTTGCACCAATTCTCGCGCCTCGGCTTCGTTCATGACTAATGGTGGTAATAAACGCACCACATTGTCTGCCGTAACATTAATTAACAAGTGTTCAGCTAAAGCCATTTTAACTAATTCTGCACACGGCCTATCCAACTCAATACCTATCATTAGGCCAGCATTTCGTATAGCGGTGATGCCTTTAATCTCTTTAAATTCAGATTCAAAACCATGGCGAATTAAAGCGCCAATTTTTACAGAATTTTCACGCAAGCCTTCTTCTTCGATGGCATCAAGTGTGGCTAAACCAGCAGAACAAGCTAGAGGATTGCCGCCAAAAGTTGAACCATGCTTACCATAGGTAAATACTTCTGCAGCTTTGCCTCGTGCAACGCAAGCACCTATCGGCACACCTGAACCCAGACCTTTAGCTAAACTCATCACATCTGGCTTAATCGCCGTATGCTGAAAAGCAAACCAAGTGCCAGTTCGGCCTATGCCAGTTTGCACTTCATCTACCATTAATAAACAATCATACTCATCACAAATTTGGCGTAGCGCTTCTAAATAAGCACTCGCATCTTTTGGAATATTAATTCCGCCTTCGCCCTGCACAGGCTCAACCAATATAGCGACCACACTAGCATTATTTTCCAGCACTTGCTTAACCGCTTTAATGTCATCGTAAGGCACGTGAATAAAACCGCTCACCAGCGGCTGAAAACCAGTTTGCACTTTAGCATTACCCGTAGCTGAAAGTGTTGCCATAGTGCGTCCATGAAACGATTGGTTCATGACGATGATGGTAGGGTTTTGAATGCCTTTTCCGTAGCCATATAGGCGCGCTAACTTAATGCTGGCCTCATTGGCTTCACAGCCTGAGTTGCAAAAAAATACTTTATCCATGCCGGAAATTTCACAAAGCTTGTCGGCTAGCGCTGCTTGCTCGGCGATGTGATAGATGTTGGAGACATGAATCAGTTTTGACGCTTGCTCACTAATGGCTCGCACCAACTTAGGATGCGCGTGACCTAAGCCATTAACCGCAACACCAGCTAGCGCATCTAAATATTTCTCGCCTTTATCGTCCCACAGCCAAACGCCCTCACCCTTTACAAAAGTGACCGGTTGGCGCATGTAGGTATTCATTAAATGGTTTGTCATTGATTGCTTTATATAAATTAACTTTTCAACAAGCTGAGCAAAAAATGCCAATGCTTGTAATACAAACGGCGACCAATGCCGCCGTGGGATATTTGTTTAGTGCTCTGTATTTTCAGTCTAATATGACTAAACTACTTTATATTTATTCATGTGTCAGATTATCTGAAACCCCATTGATTGGCAAGCCTGCGTATACTGCTTACTTGTTAAATAACAAACTTCTACCAATCAAATATATGTTCGAAAAATTTCAACTTAGGCTTAAAAAGCTATCCTTACCTAACTTAGGTAGCCTATGGA
>JBEDKX010000078.1:0-5026 GCA_041171965.1 Pseudomonadota bacterium
TAAATACACCGTCAGCGCCCAATTTACCTTGCGCAACCACGCCTTTACCTTCTTTAAACAAATCAGGTAGAACACCTTTGTAAAAAACCGACACTGTTTTAGCTGTATCTGTAATCATAAAACTTACGGACAAGCCATCATCGCCGCGCTTTAGGCTTCGTTCTACAACTAAACCGCCAATCCGGAAACCCGTGTCTTTCGGCACTTCACCTTTTTCTACTTGGGACGGTGTATAAAAAAACACCATATTGCTTTGAAATGCATTCAAAATTAGCATAGCGGCTAAACCTACCAATGCCAAACCAATGCCTATTAATACGAAACGTTTATGCCTTGCTTTAAATGCCATGTCTAACCTTTATTATTCCTGAGCTAACAATCTAGAAAAGCGCAAGGCCTGTGCTCGGCGCTTACGTAAGGCTGAAACTTCCAAAATTACGCAAACAAAACTCAGTCCAAAAGAAAACCACACATAAAATGCATAGCCGCCCATATTAAAAAATGCTGACCAACTTGCCCACTGCATGATTATTTAGCTCCTACAATCGATTGCGATGACGGTGTTTTTAAAGACAACTCTTTAACCCAATCGGTGTTTCGTTCACGCTCCAACATAATGCAGCGCAGACGCATCAGCGCTACAGCAACTGTATACATCCAAAAAGCTAGCGCCATGATTAGCATGCCTAGCAACATAGTAGCCGCCATTTTGGGCGCAGCACCCATATTGATACTTGAGCCTTGATGCAAGGTATTCCACCACTTTACGGAAAAATAAATAATCGGCACGTTCACCACACCCACTAAAGCCAATAACGCACCAGCACGATCTGCTCGACGTGGATCGTCTATCGATGATTGCAAGGCAATAAAACCTAGATAGAGAAACAATAGGATTAGTTCCGAGGTTAATCGCGCATCCCATACCCACCAAGCACCCCACATAGGTTTTCCCCACAAAGAGCCCGTAACCAATGCGAGTAATGTGAATATCGCACCTGTAGGGGCTAAAGCCTGCGCCATCATGGCCGATAATCTGGCATTTAGCGCTAAGCCTAAACCTGCCCAAGCCGCCATGACGATATAAATCACCATGGACATCCAAGCCGCAGGTACGTGTACAAATATGATGCGATAAGCCTCACCTTGCTGGAAATCAGTCGGTGCCAACATAAAGCTCACATAGAGCCCGGCCACGGCCAATATTACAGCTAACCATGCAAACCAAGGAATCAGTTTGCCGGCTAAAGGGTAAAAAGTTTGGGGGGAAGAATATTTAAACCAATTAATTTTCATAGCATCTTTCTATTAAACCAGCTTCGTTTCATTATAGCCATTCCGTCGAATAATCCGATGTTACAGCTAGTTTCTCATCATCGACATACCGATTAAAATCGGTATTCAGTGTCGTAAGTCACTAGATTCCGTGTCAAGCACGGAATGACGATAATTGAGACTTTAGATTTAATTATGTTTAATTTCGCCTCGCGCAAAGCTCTCATTAGTATTTATTCAACAGGTATTTATTCTGCAGAAATACGTAAGGCAGCAGCCGTTGCTAAAGGTGCCAAGACCAATGATAATAATGAGCATGCCGCCAATAAGGAAAGATGCGCTTGTGCGCTCATGTCGTGCTGGCTAGCCGCAACGGCACCTGCACCAAAAATCAGTACAGGAATATACAGTGGCAACACCAATAATGCTACTAATAAACCACTGCCACGTACTCCCAACGTTAAGGCGGCACCTATAGCGCCAATTAAACTCAACGCTGGTGTCCCCAGTAACAAAGACAACACCAGTACAACTAGCGCATCATTAGGCAAGCTATATTGCAAACCAATCAGTGGTGCCAGTAATACCACGGGCAATCCGCACACAATCCAGTGTGCCGAAATTTTAGCTAAGACTAATAAAGCCAAAGGTTGTGGAGCAATCAACATTTGCTCCAGACTGCCATCAGAAAAGTCTGCAGCAAATAGGCGGCTTAATGAAATCATACCTGCCAAAAGTGCAGCAACCCATAATACTCCAGGTGCGATACTACTTAAAACAGCCACTTCCGGGCCTATCCCTAAAGGAAATAAACTGGAAACAATAATAAAGAAAAATAAAGTAGTCGCTAGGTCAGAACGTCGGCGAAACGCGAGCAAGAGATCACGCTTAAATACTATTATCCATGCGTCTTTCAAGCGCTTAGCCTTAAATTTTGTATTGATTGTGCTTGAATATCGACATCCTGATGAGTTGTGATTATGGCCATACCACCTTTAGCCATGTGTTGATTTAATTGTTCGGCTAATATGGCGACTGAAGCGGTGTCCAAAGCAGCAAATGGTTCGTCTAGAATCCACAATTGACTGCTTGATAACCATAATCTAGCTAAAGCGACTCTGCGCTTTTGCCCCTGCGACAGCACACCTACTGGCAGATTTGCGCAACGGGCTACGCCTATTGCAGTCAATGCACTAAGAACAACAGCATCATTGACCACATTAGCAGCTAAACGTGCGCTAAATTGTAAATTTTCAAGCGCAGTTAAATCGTCTTTTAAGCCGTTTAAATGACCGATATAAGTCAAATTTGATTGATAATTTTCAGCATCATTTTTGATTGATTTGCCATTCCAAAACACCTCACCATCTTCTGGTGATAAAAGGCCGCATAACAACCGTAGTAAGCTACTTTTCCCGCTGCCGTTCTCGCCCAACACATACATTAATCCGCCTGCGCTAAGCTCTAAACCTATCTTTTTAAATAGTAATCGATCGCCACGCAAGCAGGTAAGATTTCGGGCTATCAACATTTAAAAATCCAGAGGGTGAGGCATGGCATTAAAATTAAAGAAGGTATCAAAATTAAAGAAGGTATCAACATAATCATTAGTTAGGCAAAGCAAGGAGGATGACATTTTTTAATCACAAAACAGTATATTATTGCCATTATGTTCATTACAACTTTCATAGATTTGCATTGTAGCATTGCGCTATTTAACCAAGGCTAAAAAGTACGCAATAAGCTGAATGAATCTAGCCTGAAACCACTGGTTTATTTACCTTTTAGCCATCATGGATTTTCGAATGGGTACAAGCAATTCTGACAATCCGTTGTGATCAATCTCTTGCATCAATGCCAATAAACGGCCTATTTCACCAACAGGAAAGCCTTCGCGCGCAAACCAATTTAGATATTGACCTGGCAAGTCGGCAATTAATTGACCTTTGTATTTCCCGTAAGGCATGGTTAGTGTGACCAATTTTTGCAAATCTTCAGGTTTCATTTAACTACTTTCCGCAACAGGTTATTGCTATCTAGATTAAATCGTTTAATATTTTATTAGGCTTGAAGAAGATGGCGTTAACTAAACTCAGACAATTTATTCAAGCAGTATTACATTAGTAATTAATTTACCGCATAATTATAACGACTTGGAGCGAGGATAATTTATTCATATGACGTTTAAATATTGTAAAGAGTTGCAGTTTCAGTAGATTGATTTTTAGTAGAATTAATTCAGAAACGAATGTGCATGCCCTGTTGTTTTTTTAATAGCGTTTATGTAAGCATTTTTTTGGTTTTTAAGGCTTTTAACCATGAAAAAGATCAATCCTGAAGTTAAATCTCATTTAGGTCTATCAAAAACCAAAGCCATAGCATTACTGAAAGCTGAAGGTCCAAACGAACTGCCGGCAAGTCATAAACGCGACTTATTTGGCATAGCCTTAGAAGTCATTCGCGAGCCTATGTTTTTGCTTTTAGTCGCCGCCGGTGCAATTTACTTAATGCTGGGTGATGTGAGCGATGCCTTGATGTTGCTCGGATTCGTATGCGTGGTGATGGCAATTACCATTTATCAGGAACATAAAACCGAACGCGTACTAGAAACCCTACGCGACCTCACCAGCCCGCGAGCGCTAGTAATCCGCGATGGTGTGGAACATCGGATTGCTGGCCGCGAGGTGGTGCGCGGTGACCTGCTGATTTTATCTGAAGGCGACCGCGTCGCGGCAGATGCCGTGTTAATTTCAAGCAATCACTTTTCGGCAGACGAATCGCTACTGACAGGTGAATCAGTAGCGGTGAGAAAAATCCCACAAAATGAGTCATCAATATCGACATTAATCGATATGGCACCGCCAGGAGGTGACAACTTACCATTTGTCTATGCCGGCTCATTAGTCGTACAAGGCCATGGCATAGCAAGGGTTTTAGCTACGGGTCAGCATAGTGAAATTGGTAAGATCGGCAAAGCCATACAAGGTTTAGAAACTGAAACCACGGCCTTACAACAAGAAATTCGTCATTTAGTACTTAGGCTTGCAACAGTAGGCGTCTTACTTAGTTTGCTATTGTTTGTGATTTACGGCCTCACTCGTGGTGATTGGCTGCACGGTTTACTAGCAAGCATTACCTTAGCCATGTCTGTATTGCCTGAGGAATATCCCGTTGTGCTCACTGTATTCATGGCGATGGGCGCATGGCGTATTTCTAAACATCGTGTACTCACACGGCGTGTGCATACAGTAGAAGCGCTAGGTTCTGCTACGGTGATGTGTGTAGACAAAACTGGCACACTGACATTTAACCAAATGGCCGTGCAACAATTGCTTGTGGGTGATGAAACATTTACACCCAAAAAAGATGATGACACATTGCCGGAAACATTCCATGAATTACTGGAGTTTGGCATACTAGCCAGTGAGACTGCTGGTTTCGACGCAGCACCGATACCAGCATCATCCTTAGATCCTATGGAAAAAGCGATACATGCGCTGGGAACCCAATTTTTAATTAACACAGAGCATCTACATGGCGACTGGGCGCTGGCGCATGAATATTCATTGTCTCCGGAGCTACTTGCACTATCACATGTTTGGAAAGCTGTCGGGCGCGATGAATACATTGTTGCAGCCAAAGGCGCGCCTGAAGCGATTGCAGATTTGTGTCATCTGAGTACGGAGCAACTAACAGCGTTATCTGCTCAGATTAACACTTTAGCCATGCAAGGAATGCGTGTATTAGGGGT
>JBEDKX010000079.1:0-5006 GCA_041171965.1 Pseudomonadota bacterium
GCATTGATGGTCATGTGATCGGCACGCTTGGCGTGATTGGCCCCACTCGTATGGCTTACGAGCGTGTGATTCCGATTGTTGATATTACGGCGAAACTTTTATCAAATGCGCTCTCTAATCACTAGCTTTTTAGTTTCTAAAAACGCTAAATCTTAAAACAATTTTTAAATAATATTAAAAAAGATCTGATCATAAACTATGGCTTACTTCAATCAAGAACCACCATTTAAACACGGCGACACACTTAAAGTCGGTATTTTACTCGCTAACTTAGGCACGCCAGACGCAGCCAACGCGCCTGCGCTACGCCGTTATTTAGGCCAATTTTTAATGGACAGACGCGTAGTAGAAATCCCACGTTTCATTTGGTGCTGGATCTTACATTGCATCATTCTAGTCGTGCGTCCAAAAAAATCAGCGGCTAAATATGCGCAAGTTTGGACAAACCAAGGTTCGCCATTACTAGCCCATGCACAAAAACAAACTAGCTTGCTAGCCGATAATTTAAACAAAAAAATCAACTCACCATTTGCCGTAGCATTAGGCATGAGCTACGGCAACCCAAGCATGCAATCAGCCATTGATAAACTACGTGAGCAACATTGCGACCGCATTTTAGTGTTTCCGCTATATCCACAATATGCTGCCAGCAGTACCGGCAGCGCGATGGACGCCGTTTGGCGGGTGTTACTGAAAACACGCAACATGCCAGCTATTCGTAGCATTCGTCATTACCATGATCATCCGGCATACATTGCTGCATTGGCTGGTAGCGTGCGCGAACATTGGCAACTTAATGGCAAGCCAAATAAATTAGTCATGAGTTTCCATGGCCTACCAAAATTTCATCTAATGAAAGGCGACCCCTACCATTGCGAATGTCATAAAACAGCACGACTTTTAGCAGAAGCTTTAGAATTAACTAAAGATGAATACACCGTCGCTTTTCAATCTAGATTTGGTAAGCAAGAATGGTTGAAACCTTATTTAGCCAGCACGCTAGAGGATTTAGGCAAAGCAAAAACTAAACGTATTGATGTGATTTGCCCTGGCTTCAGCAGCGATTGCCTAGAAACGCTGGAAGAAATCGCCATGGAAGGCAAAGAAATATTTACTCATGCCGGCGGTGGTGAATACCACTACATACCTGCACTAAATGAAAGTGAGCTGTGGATACAGGCCATGACAACGATTGCACTAGAAAATCTACAAGGCTGGGTCAGCGCAGATTGGGATGCAAGCGAAGCTAAAAAAGCCGACGACATGACAAAATTACGCGCACAAGCTATGGGTGCAAACAATTAGGCGTTATACTTTTGTTTTAAGCAAGAAATTAAGTCCAATTTAAGAGTGCTTCTAAAAATTCAAATTTCTAAGTCAGGCAAGGCGCGAATAAAAAATTGCGACGATGCATATGGCGAATATGTGAGGAGTAATTTTTTTTGAGCAACGAAGTATGACGACGAAATTTGGTTTTTTAGAGGGACTCTTATGATTGTAATTACTGGCGGCGCGGGCATGATAGGTTCTATCATCGCTTGGCAACTCAACCAACAAGGCCGTGACGACATGGTCATTGTTGATCGCATCACGCATGAAGACCAGTGGCAAAGTTTGGTCAAACGCCAATATATGCAGTATTTGGATAAAGACCAATTATTGCCTTGGCTAGAAGGAAGAACAGATGTTGAAGCCATTATTCATATGGGTGCTATTAGTGCCACTACTGAGCGTGATTTCAATAAACTGGTTGAAGCCAATATTCATTATTCCCAAAATTTATGGTCTTGGTGCGCCAATAACAATGCCGCGTTTTTCTACGCTAGCTCTGCCGCAACTTATGGCGATGGTGAGCATGGTTACGATGATGCATCAATTGAAAATCTTCGCCCTCTGAATGGTTATGGTTATTCAAAACACTTTTTTGATCAATGGGCACTACAGCAAGTAAACAAAAATTTAGCCGCGCCAAAAAATTGGGCTGGCTTTAAGTTTTTTAATGTCTACGGCCCTAATGAATATCATAAAGAACGCATGGCTAGCGTAGCTTTTCACAGTTTCAATCAATTTAAAGAAACTGGTGAAGTTAAACTTTTCAAAAGCCATAAACAAGGTTATGACGACGGCATGCAGTTGCGCGATTTTGTTTACGTTAAAGATGCGGCTGCCGTGATTATTCACTTTTTAAACGCAGCATTAGCTGGTAAGGCTTGCACCAACAGCATTTACAATGTGGGCACAGGCCAAGCAAGGGCATTTAAAGATTTAGCCACAAGTGTGATGACTAGCATGGCTAAAACGCCCAATATCAGCTACATTGATATGCCCTTAGATTTACAGGGCCGCTATCAATATTTCACTGAGGCAACTGCAACAAAATTGCTGGCTGCGGGCTATGATAAACCGTTCTACAGCTTAGAAGATGGTGTAAAAGATTACGTACAAAATTACTTAATGCAGGACGATGCATATTGTTAAAACCCGCTCCTCTTTGCAATTGAACACCCCACCAAATTAGAAAGATCAAAAAAATGACCCCAGCGACTGAAAGCCAAAACGCATTTTTACTACAAGAATTGCAAGCGCACGCTGCGATGTTCGGGCAATTACAAAGTATATTCCCGCAAGTCATTGCCGTGGCAAATGAGCTACGCGCCACCATGAAACGTGGCGGGAAAATTTTGATCATGGGCAATGGCGGCAGCGCAGCCGATAGCCAACACATTGCCGCTGAAATTGTTGGCCGCTACAAAAAAGAACGTCGCGGCTTACCTGCAATTGCGCTGACAACCGATACCTCTATCATCACCTCAATCGGCAATGATTATGGCTACGACTATATTTTTGCGCGTCAAATTGAAGCACTTTGCCGCCCAGAAGACACGGTGATTGGCATCACCACCTCAGGCAACAGCAAAAATGTGGTGAATGCTATTATTGAAGCCAATGCCATCGGCGCAACTACCATTGGCTTAACTGGCGGTACTGGCGGAAAGCTACAAGAGTTATGTAAATTCAACCTAGTGATGCCAAGCAGCGAAACGCCAAGAATTCAAGAAGCACATATTTTTATTGGTCACAGTTTATGCGATATGCTGGAAGCGGAATAATCATGTTTGAAGTTGATAGCTTTTCACGAAGCAATATTAACCCTAAAAACCCACAAATTCGTCATCCTCGCGTAGGCGGGGATCCAGTTAAGTGGCTGATTAAAATGGAGTCCCGCCTACGCGAGGATGACGGTGATTGGAAGTTTTATATTAATTCAAGCCAATTCAGCTTCGTGCAAAACGCTCAAATTAAAGATTCACTTAAGGTTATTGCCGCATGAATGCACATTTAATAGAAGCTGTTCGCCATTTTAGCGATGCTAAAAAAACCATACTAGTGGTTGGCGATGTAATGCTAGATCGCTATTTGATGGGTAGCGTCAATCGCATTTCACCAGAAGCACCTGTGCCAGTCGTGCTACTTAAAGAATCTGAAGATCGCGCCGGCGGTGCTGCCAATGTGGCAGCCAACTTAAGTGGCTTAGGCTTGCATACGCAAATAATCGGTTGTATTGGTGAAGATGCAACGGGCGCAACGCTGAAAAAAATTATCACGAATTCTGGCGTAGATACCGCGCTAATGATGGATAGCCAACAAAGACCGACCATTTCTAAAACTAGAGTAATGAGCGGTAATCAACAAATTGTGCGTATCGATGACGAAAGCGCTGCCGCATTTACCACTGAAGAAAATGCTCATTTACTCAAGCATGTAGCACAAGCCCTTGATGCCAAACCGGCCATGGTCATTTTGTCGGATTATGCCAAAGGCTTATTGAGTGAGGCTTCATGCAAAGCCATTATTTTGCAATGTAAGCAATTAGGTATTCCTGTTATTGCCGACCCAAAAGGCCGTGATTACAGCAAATATAAAGGCGCTAGCGCACTCACACCGAATAAAAAAGAAACTGCTGAAGCTTGCGGCGTTGCTATGCATGAAACGGATGCTTTATTGTTGGCTGCTAAGCAACTTAAAGAAGATTTAGGATTAGATTTTCTGGCGGTCACACGTGGCGAAGAAGGCATTTCTTTCATTGATGATCAACATACCGCGCATATTCCTGCCACTGCAAAAAAAGTGTTTGATGTTTCTGGTGCTGGCGACACAGTCATCGCCACGCTGGCCGCTGGTTTGGTACATGGTTTAACGCCACACGATGCCTTGCAATTAGCGAATATTGCCGCCGCCATAGTGGTCGGTAAAGTCGGCACTGTACCGGTGACACAAGCTGAGTTACTCAAAGCATTAGTCAGCGAAGATGGCCAATCGCAAGCCGATAAGATTTGTGACAAAGCGCAATTAGTCGCGCTGGTTAAGCATTGGAAAGACAACCAGCAAAAAATAGTATTCACCAATGGCTGTTTCGATTTATTACATGCGGGACATGTGACTTATTTAGAAGCCGCTAAAAAAACTGGCGATAAACTTATTCTAGGATTAAACACAGACCGCTCGGTAAGCGCATTAAAAGGCCCTAGCAGACCAGTGATTCACGAGCAAGATAGAGCGCGTGTGTTAGCAGCATTGGCCGCCGTAGATGCAGTGATTTTATTTGATGAAGATACGCCGCTACAACTAATTGATGCTATTCGTCCTGACGTGATTGTTAAAGGTGACGATTACACCGAAGATCAAGTAGTTGGTGGGACTGAGGTGAAATCTTGGGGTGGCAGCGTGAAATTAATCCCTTTGGTACAAGGTCGCAGCACGAGCAATATCATCAAAAAATTAGGTAGTTAAGTATGGCATCTTTCGCCACATCATCATCGCCAAAATATTGGTATTAGGTCCAGCCTGGGTTGGCGACATGGTGCTGGCGCAAAGTTTATTCAAAGTGCTCAAAGCGCAACAGCCCAATTGCATTATTGATGTTGCCGCACCGCCTTGGACTTTACCTTTAATTGAACGCATGCCTGAAGTGAACAAAGGCATTGCCTTGCCTTTTAAGCATGGAC
>JBEDKX010000080.1:0-5466 GCA_041171965.1 Pseudomonadota bacterium
CTGAACCAAGCAGCAACGGCTTCACCATTGGTGTTGCGAGTGTTGCTACAAGTTATGCCGCGGCAGAAGAAAAAGTGCTTAATATTTATAATTGGTCAGATTATATTGCACCAGATACGATTGCTAACTTTGAAAAAGAGACTGGCATTAAGGTGCGTTATGATGTATTCGACACTAATGAGATTTTACATGCCAAACTAGTGGCTAGAAAAACCGGTTACGATATTGTTGTGCCATCCTCAAATTGGGCAAAGCTACAAATAGATGGTGGCTTGTTCCAAAAACTAGACAAAAAACAACTGACTAACTGGGGTAATTTAGATCCTGGGATTTTAGCGCAAATGGCTAAAGTTGATCCGGGTAATACTTACTTGGTCGATTGGATGTGGAGTTACAATACGGTAGGTATCAATGTCGATAAAGTCAAAAAAGCCTTAGGCGCTACACCTATGCCAGACAATGCATGGGAGCTAGTGTTTAATCCAAAATATACCAATAAACTAAAGTCTTGCGGAATTACTTATTTAGATACGCCAACAGACGTGTTCTCTGCGGCTTTGCATTATATTGGCAAGCCAGCTTATAGTCGCAACGCTGAGGATTATAAAATCGCTTTTGAAATGTTGAAAAAAGTACGTCCAGATATTAAGAAGTTTAACTCAGGCGGACAAATTGATGACTTAGCTAGTGGTAATGTTTGTGTGGCATTTGGTTGGGCTGGCGACTTCAATATGGCGCGTAAGCGTTCTATGGACAATAAGTCGGCACAAAATATTGTGGCATTAGTGCCTAAAACTGGCGGCATTACGTTTATGGATGCAATGGCCATTCCGGTCGATGCACCTCATCCAGGCAATGCGCACAAATTTATCAATTACATCTTAAAACCTCAAGTGGTGGCAGCCATTAGTAATACGGTTACTTATGCCAATCCAAATAAAGCGGCAACGCAATTTGTGGATGCTGAGATTAAAAACAATAAATCAATTTACTTATCAGATGCTGATATTGCTAATTTGATAGCGCCAGAAGCTGTCGATAGCAATATTCGCCGAGTTACAACGCGCTTATATACGCGTTTTAAAACTGGCTTGTAAGTATGTAAGCATTAAAAATAGACAGCGTTTCGCCTAAACTAGCCTGTGATTTTTGCGTGAAAGGGCTGTCAATTTTTTTTAATAAAGTATCTCGTTACAAACATCAAAACACGTTTATTTGAAGTTAGGTTAATTATGGCAACAGCACCCAAAGCGAATATCGTACGCGAAGATTTATTGCGCGTTGAAGGCGTCACCAAGATTTTTGATGGTGCAGTGAAAGCGGTTGATAATGTTTCGCTTACGGTTGCAACTGGCGAGATTTTTGCATTGCTCGGCGGTTCTGGCTGTGGGAAGTCGACCTTGCTACGTATGTTGGCAGGCTTTGAAACACCGACTAAAGGTCGGATTTTTCTAGCCGGTGAAGATATTACTGATTTGCCGCCTTATAAACGCCCAATTAATATGATGTTTCAGTCTTACGCGCTTTTCCCGCATTTAAGTGTTTGGGAGAATATTGCCTTTGGGTTAAAGCGCGATGGAATGCCTAGGGATAAAATTGCTGAGCGTGTAGAGAAAATGTTGGCTTTGGTGCAATTGACTAAATTTGCTCAACGTAAACCACATCAGCTTTCTGGCGGTCAGCAACAGCGTGTTGCGTTGGCGCGTAGCCTAGCTAAACGGCCTAAATTATTATTACTGGATGAACCTTTAGGCGCCTTGGATAAAAAATTACGCGAAACTACACAGCTAGAACTGGTCAATATTATTGAAGAGGTTGGCGTGACCTGCGTGTTAGTAACACATGACCAAGAAGAGGCGATGACCATGGCCTCGCGTATTGCGGTGATGCATGAAGGTTATTTTATGCAGGTCGGGGCGCCAGATGAGGTTTATGAAATGCCAAACAGCCGTCAGGTGGCTGACTTTATTGGAAATGTGAATATCTTTGATGGCGTCATTGAAGAAGATGAAGCTGATCACGTGACCATACGTTGCGAAGAGTGTATGCATTATGTAGGCCATGGTATCAGTGGTCATTCTGGCATGAGCGTAGGCGTGGCCTTACGCCCAGAAAAAATATTACTCAGTAAAGAAAAGCCCATTGGTGACTATAACTGGTGCGTAGGTGAAGTAATTGAGATGGTCTACTTTGGCGCACATACTACTTATCACTTAAAACTTGCCAGCGGTAAAGTGATTAAGGCGCAAGAACTCAATAATACACGCGACTTAAGTTATGGTTTAACTTGGGGTGATACTGCTTATGCACACTGGAATGAACACGCGATGGTTGTATTAACGCAATAGGCGACCACGATGAAAAATATATCCAGTAGTAGAATATCTAGCGCTCTGCGTAAGCTGATTGATGGACGCCATTTTGTTATAGGCGTGCCCTATTTCTGGTTTTTGATACTAGCATTAGTGCCGTTGCTAATTGTACTTAAAATCAGCTTGTCGGAGATGGAATCGACCGAAGTATCGAGCTTGATAGAGTGGGCAAACGGCTGGCCTTCGGTGAAGCTAAACTTTGCTAGCTATATGTTTATTGCTACCGACGCTCTTTATTACCAAACTTACTTTTCTTCGCTTAGATATGCATTGATGACGACAGTCATCTGTTTAATCATCGCCTATCCGTTTGCCTACTTTATGGCGCGTTCACCCAAGCATATTCAGCCAACTTTGTTGATGTTGATTATGTTGCCGTTTTGGACTTCGTTTTTACTACGTATTTATGCTTGGAAAACTTTATTAGTCAACAACGGCGTGATTAACAATATTCTAATGAGTTTAGGTTTAATTCAAGACCCAATCGCCATGATGAATACACCATTTTCATTAATGGTGGGCATGGTGTATTCCTATTTACCCTTTATGATATTGCCGCTGTATGCCAATTTATCCAAATTAGATATGCGCTATTTAGAAGCTGCAGCTGATCTTGGGACTAGTCCATTTAAAGCATTTTGGTTGATCACTGTGCCATTGTCTAAAGCCGGTATCATCGCCGGTTCTATGCTGGTGTTTATTCCTGCGGTTGGCGAATATGTGATTCCAGAATTATTAGGTGGCTCAGATACCTTGATGATAGGTCGCGTATTGTGGGATGAGTTTTTTAGTAATAATGATTGGCCTATGGCTTCTGCCGTAGCCGTAGTGATGATATTGCTGATTATGTTACCTATGGCTATTTATAATAAATATCAAGCGGAGTCTAAAGCATGAAAACTCCCTTAAAATCTAGACCACAACTTAGCGAGAAGCACGCTATAAAATCGCCAGTAACACTGGCTGTTAGCCCTAAAATGATTAAGTGGTTTAGTCAAAGCTGGATGTTAGTAGTCTATGTTTTTTTATATATGCCTATCGTCACATTAGTAATATTTTCGTTCAATGATTCGCAATTGGCCGCCGTTTGGAGTCACGCCAGCTTAAGGTGGTATGCAGCTTTGATGAAAGATAATGACTTGATTTCTGCCGTGCTGTTATCTCTTAAAATTGCTTTTTTGTCTGCCTTGATTTCGGTGTTTTTTGGTACCTTTACTGCCTTCGCCTTAAATCGCTACAAGCGTTTTCAAGGCCGCACACTGTTATCTTCAATGGCTAGCACGCCACTAGTGATGCCAGATGTGATTGTAGGTTTATCATTACTATTGATGTTGGTTTCCTTGCAACATTGGCTAGGTTATCCGGAACGTGGCTTATTCACCATATTACTCGGACATGCTTTACTTGGAACTGCGTATGCCACGGTTGTCGTGACTTCTAGGTTGCGTGAAATGGATAGCAAATTAGACGAAGCTGCGATGGATTTAGGTTGTCAGCCTTTTCAAGTATTTCGATTGGTTACGCTACCATTGCTTGTGCCTGCGCTGGTGTCTGCTTTTTTGCTGACTTTCACCTTATCTTTTGATGATGTGGTGTTGTCGTCTTTCTTATCTGGCCCAGGCTATTCTACGATGCCTATGGTGATATTTTCTCGCGCTAGATTAGGCTTAAACCCGACCATAAATGCCGTCGCAACTGTAACCATTACTGTGGTGACTATTGCGGTACTGGCCTCTAGCTTTTATACCTCACGTCAAGAACGCAATCGTAAGCGCGAAATGGCACAAGCTTATAGCGATATGAATAAGTGATATTCAAGTAAGTGATAACCAACTTCGTTATTCATGCCACACATATGAATAACCCAATCAATAAGGAAGTTTAATGCCTCTCAAATTATCACATACCCATTTACTTAAAAACAATCTTACTTTACTCGCTGGGCAATGGGTAGCGGCTGATTCCGGCGCAACTATTAAAGTCACAAATCCAGCCAATGGTGAGCTTGTGGCTGAGGTGCCACTAATGGGCCGTGCAGAAACAGAGCGAGCCATTAGTGCCTCGGCACTGGCGCAAAAATCATGGAAAATGCTCACCGCCGCGGCGCGTTCTACTATTTTAAAACGCTGGTTTGCACTTATTATTGAGCACAAAGAAGATTTGGCACAACTACTTACCGCCGAACAGGGTAAACCTTTAGCAGAAGCACGCGGAGAAGTCGCTTACGGCGCCAGTTTTATCGAGTGGTTTGCAGAAGAAGCCAAGCGCGTTTATGGTGAAGTGATTCCTGCGCCGCTGACTGACCGTCGATTATTAGTCCTTAAACAGCCGATTGGTGTGACGGCCGCTATTACACCGTGGAATTTCCCGATAGCGATGATTACCCGCAAAGCTGCACCAGCCTTGGCAGCTGGTTGTAGCATGATAATTAAACCCGCCGAACAAACGCCTTTATGTGCGATTGCGCTGGCAGTATTAGCCGAAGAAGCCGGCATTCCAGCCGGTGTATTGCAAGTAGTGACCGGAGATGCAAAACAGATAGGCGCAGCCATGTGCGAAAGCACAACAGTGACTAAATTATCCTTTACTGGTTCTACTGAAGTTGGCCGTATTTTAATGCGTCAATGTGCAATGATGCAGATTTAGACGCAGCCGTTGAAGGTGCGATGCTGAGTAAATTCCGTAATGCCGGACAAACCTGCGTGTGCTCTAACCGCTTGTTTGTACAAGATGGCGTGTTTGATGAATTTGCTGAAAAATTAGCCGCACGTGTCGGTCAGTTAAAAGTTGGGCACGGCACAGAAGATGGTGTAATGCAAGGACCGTTGATAGATGAAGCCGCCATCGCAAAAGTTGAAAGCCATGTGGCAGATGCCGTTAGTAAAGGGGCGAACTTAATTGAAGGCGGTAAACGCCATGGGCTAGGCGGTACGTTTTTTGAGCCGACGGTATTGGCTAATGTTAGCAAGGACGCTTTAATTTTTAGTGAAGAAACTTTTGGCCCAGTCGCGCCTTTGTTTAGATTTAAAACCGACGAAGAAGTCATTGAGTTAGCAAACGACACTGAATTTGGCCTGGCTTCCTATTTTTACAG
>JBEDKX010000081.1:0-5000 GCA_041171965.1 Pseudomonadota bacterium
ATTACGGTATGGGGCGCTCACGCGGTACTTTGCCGATTCAGTTGGCTGGGAATCTAAAACACGGCGGTTTAGTGGAGCTGGCGTTCGGCATTACCTTGCGTGAGTTACTTTATGAGTATGGCGGCGGTTCAGCCACAGGCAAACCAATCCGTGCGGTGCAAGTCGGCGGTCCATTGGGTGCATTTTTACCAGAAAGCCAATTTGATACGCCATTAGATTACGAAGAATTTACCAAAATATGGGCGGTATTGGGTCATGGCGGCATTGTTGCTTTTGACGATACGGTCGATATGGCCAAAATGGCACGCTATGCTTTTGAATTCTGTGCGATTGAATCTTGCGGAAAATGTACACCATGCCGCATCGGTTCTACGCGTGGCGTTGAGGTGATCGATAAAATAATTTCTGGTAAAGATACGGTAAAAAACATCAAACTTGTCCGCGATTTAAGCGACACGATGTTAAATGGTTCCTTATGCGCATTAGGCGGCATGACGCCTTACCCAGTATTGAGTGCGATGAATCATTTTCCTGAAGACTTTGGCATTTCAAAGTCTTAAACAAATATTTAAATTTAAAGAACGCAAAAAGCTACGGTCTTGATTTTAACTTAGGCCGTGAGCAGGAGAGTCAAAATGGATGATATTAAATACAGCAGTACGCCGCAGCATGATCATGAGCATAGTCGCACTAGTTATGATGATCAGAAAGATTACGGCACGCCGGCAATCCAATCAGACGTACAGATTACGCTGACGATTGATGATAGAGAAATTACTGTGCCAGAAGGTACATCTATCATGCGTGCTTCTATTTTGGCTGGTATTAATGTGCCAAAACTGTGTGCTACCGATAGTCTGGAGCCGTTTGGTTCTTGCCGGCTGTGTGTGGTTGAAATTGAAGGTCGTCGCGGTTTTCCTGCCTCTTGTACTACGCCTGTTGCTGAAGGTTTAATCGTCCGTACGCAAACGCCAAAACTGGCCGATATTCGTCGTGGCACCATGGAATTGTATATTTCAGACCATCCGTTAGATTGCTTGACCTGCGCGACCAATGGCGATTGCGAATTGCAAGACATGGCAGGCGCGGTTGGTTTGCGTGAAGTGCGCTATGGTTATGAAGGCGAAAATCATCTTAAAGCTGAGAAAGATGAATCAAATCCTTATTTTAGTTTTGATCCTAGTAAATGTATTGTTTGCTCACGCTGTGTGCGCGCTTGCGAAGAAACGCAAGGCACGTTTGCGCTGACCATTTCGGGCCGTGGCTTTGAGTCAAAAGTATCTGCCGGTATTACTAACTTTTTAGATTCAGAATGTGTGTCTTGTGGTGCTTGTGTGCAAGCTTGCCCAACGGCTACATTGATTGAAAAAACGGTCATAGAACACGGTGTTCCAGAGCATAGCGTTACAACTACTTGTGCTTATTGTGGGGTTGGTTGCTCGTTTAATGCGGAAATGAAAGGCGAAGAAGTGATTCGCATGGTGCCGAATAAGAATGGCGGCGCAAACCATGGCCACTCCTGCGTTAAAGGCCGATTTGCTTGGGGTTATGCTACGCACAAAGACCGCATTACTACGCCTATGATACGTAAAAGTATTCATGACGAATGGCAACAAGTTGGCTGGGATGAGGCTTTCAGTTACGCCGCCAGTGAAATTCAACGTATTCAAGCTAAGTACGGCAAAGCGGCTGTTGGTGGCATTACGTCATCTCGTTGCACTAATGAAGAAGTCTACGTGGTGCAGAAATTAGTCCGCGCGGTATTTGGCGTAAACAACGTAGATACTTGCGCCCGCGTTTGCCATTCACCAACCGGTTACGGTCTGAAACAAACCATCGGTGAATCTGCTGGTACGCAAACATTTGATTCTGTGATGAAGTCAGATGTAATTTTTGTGATTGGTGCGAACCCAACGGATGGTCACCCAGTATTTGCTTCACAAATGAAGCGCCGTTTACGTGAAGGTGCAAAATTAATCATTGCTGATCCGCGTGCGATTGATTTGGTTTCATCGCCACACGTTAAAGCAGACTACCATCTTAAATTAAGACCAGGTACTAATGTGGCGTTGATTTCAGCCTTAGGCCATGTGATTGTGACTGAAGGTTTGGTCAATGAGGCCTTTGTTAAAGAGCGTTGCGAGTGGGATTCATTTGTCGCTTGGCGTGATTTTGTTGCGCTAAAACAAAATTCACCGGAAGTATTAGGTTTGGCGATGGGCGTACCAGCGGAAGAGCTTCGCGCTGCCGCAAGATTATTTGCCACTGGCGGTAATGCTGCAATTTACTATGGTTTGGGCGTAACCGAACATAGCCAAGGTTCTACTATGGTGATGGGTATTGCTAACCTTGCGATGGCAACTGGTAATATTGGCCGTGAAGGCGTGGGCGTTAATCCATTGCGCGGCCAAAATAACGTGCAAGGTTCTTGTGATATGGGTTCTATGCCGCATGAATATCCAGGTTATCGCCACGTATCAGACGAAGCGACCCGCGAATTGTTTGAAGCTGCGTGGGGCAGACCGCTCAGTAACGACCCAGGTTTGCGTATTCCAAATATGCTGGATAACGCGATCGATGGTAGTTTTAAAGCACTTTATTGTGTGGGCGAAGATATTGTGCAATCAGACCCAAATACCCAGCATGTCACACATGCATTAGAATCTATGGAATGCGTGATTGTGCAGGATTTATTCTTGAATGAAACTGCCATGTTTGCCCATGTATTTTTCCCAGGCGCGTCATTCTTAGAAAAAAGCGGTACGTTTACCAATGCAGAACGGCGTATTTCTCCAGTGCGCCGTGTGATGACACCTAAAAATGGCATGGAAGATTGGGAAGTAACGGCGGCCTTAGCCAACGCGCTTGGTTATCCTATGCATTACAAACACGCCTCAGACATTATGGATGAAGTGGCCAGCCTAACGCCGACTTTTAAAGGCGTAAGCTTCAAAAAATTAGACGAGCTAGGCAGCATACAATGGCCGTGTAACGACGAACAACCTCTAGGCACGCCAACCATGCATATTGATGAGTTTGTGCGTGGTAAAGGTAAATTCTTTGTCACAGAATATGTACCGACAACTGAAAAAGTAACGCCTAAATACCCACTTATTTTGACGACAGGCCGTATTTTGTCGCAATATAATGTAGGCGCACAGACACGTCGTACTAAAAACGTAGAATGGCATAAAGAAGATTTGGTCGAGATACACCCGCATGATGCAGAAGAACGCGGCATTAAAGAAGGTGATTGGGTGGGCATTGCCAGTCGCGCTGGCGAGACGGTACTACACGCTAAGATTAGCGAACGCGTTCAGCCTGGCGTTATTTACACCACTTTCCATCATCCAGAATCTGGTGCAAACGTGATTACTACTGACAATTCAGATTGGGCAACCAATTGTCCTGAGTTTAAAGTGACCGCTGTACAAGTCAGTCGGGTGTCGCAACTTTCTGAATGGCAGCGTAATTATCAAGCATTCAGTGAAGAGCAGATTAGTTTTGTTGGTAAAAACCCTGAATCTTCAGAAGTCTAAAGTTTTATAGCAATCATGTATTTTTTCGTTATCTAACTATATGAATTTTAACTATGCCGCCACCGCTGAGTATGCGGTGACTAAGCATCAATATGGTTCTGCAGAAGCTAAAATCGACACGGTGGCAGAGGAGGTGCCGATTGCCTTGGTTTACAATGGTGTATCGCATGCGGTGATGTTAGCCACGCCGCAAGACCTTGAAGATTTTGCTCTAGGTTTTTCTCTAAGCGAAGGCATATTAGACTCACCTAGTGATTTATACAGCATGGAAATTGTGCAGCAAGCGCAGGGCATGGAATTGCATTTAGATGTTGCTAGTCATTGTTTTCAACGCCTAAAAGAAAAGCGCCGCAGTATGACCGGTCGTACTGGCTGCGGCTTGTGTGGTAGTGAAAGTTTAGAGCAGGCTTTGCGAATTCCAGTGACAAAGTTGAGCCAAAAACCCCAGAAGATTGTGGGCTCGGTGATTAATATAGCTTTTGCTAATATTCGCCAGCAGCAAAAATTGCAGGCTATTACAGGGGCAACTCATGCTAGTGCTTGGGTCAACAGTCGTGGTGATGTTGAGTTAATTCGCGAGGATGTCGGTCGCCACAATGCTTTAGATAAACTGATAGGCGCTATGGCAAAAATTTCAAAATTAGAGGCTAAGTTAGCGCAAGAGGGTTTTGTTATCACCACCAGTCGCGCTAGTTACGAAATGGTCCAAAAAACTGCTAGCGCCGGTATTAATATGTTGGTGGCAATTTCAGCACCTACCGGTTTAGCGATTAGAGTGGCTGAGCAATGCCATTTAACCTTGGTAGGCTTTGCCCGTGAGAATAGTTATGTGGTGTATTCTCATCCGGAAAATATAGCCACGTAAAATTAGTGTAGTGAGTACAAATTAGTATTGAATCTGAAATTAGGATTAAACCCTAAGTTAGGATTAAACCCGAAATTTTAAATCTTAAAAATAATGAACATTAGAAGAGTTGCTCAAGTATGAAAATTGAAAATTTAGTCAGCATGGCCAATCAAATTGGTGATTTCTTTAAATCTTTTCCAGATCAAGTGCAGGCTAAAAAAGATATTGCACAGCATTTAGAGCGTTTTTGGGCAAGTAGCATGCGTGACCAAATTTTAGTTTTTGTTAATGAGGCAAATGGAGAAGGACTAGAGCCCCTAGTACGCGACGCCATTAAAGAACATATTACGAGCATACACAGAAAATGAAGCTAATATCAAGTTTGATTAGCTTTAGTTGAAACGGCAAAATGATGCTGGTATCAGAGCTTTATATTTTTATCCCGCTCATTTTTGTAGCGGCGATGTTATTCTCATCCGTCGGTCATGGTGGTGCGTCAGCGTATCTAGCGGTAATGGCGATCATGAATGTTGCCCCTGCCAGTATGCGTCCTGCTGCGCTGGCCTTGAATATTCTTGTTGCCTCAATTGCTATTTATAAGTTTTATCGTGCCG
>JBEDKX010000082.1:0-4979 GCA_041171965.1 Pseudomonadota bacterium
TGTGGAAGTGCAAAGTATTTCTATCGTTCCATGGATTTGTACAAGGAGTACGGTAGCCAAGGTTGTGAGGATGGAAGCAGCTTGTCGTGTCAGCTCGTCGTGTTAGAGAGCTGGATGATTATTAAGGCTTTTAGGCCACTGCGGGTACGAGTTCATTATTGGCGCATGCTGGGGTACATTTAGCGCCGCTAAAAACTGGACTTGCGAGCGCTATTACGAATTTACCAAAAACAACTGATAGTTCAGGCGAAGTTGCAATTTCGCGTGATTTAAATAATCTACTTAATGTGACTGATAAATTGGCACTCAAACGTGGCGATGGCTTTATTGCCAGCGAGATGTTTTTGCTTGCGCTGGCTGAGGATAAAGGGGCTGCAGGAAAGTTGCTGAAAACGCATGGCTTATCTAAAGCCGCTTTAGAGCAGGCGATTAACGCCGTGCGTGGTGGCGAGCAAGTCAATGAATCTGATGCTGAATCTAATCGTGAGTCGCTTAAAAAATATACGCTAGATTTAACCGAGCGCGCCAAGCTCGGCAAGCTTGATCCAGTCATTGGTCGCGATGATGAAATTCGCCGAGTGATTCAAATTCTTGGCCGTCGCACTAAAAATAACCCAGTGTTAATTGGTGAGCCTGGCGTGGGTAAAACTGCGATTGTAGAAGGTTTGGCACAACGAATTGTAAATGGCGAAGTGCCAGATTCACTTAAAGGTAAAAAAGTTTTATCTTTAGATATGGCGGCTTTACTGGCTGGTGCTAAATATCGTGGCGATTTTGAGGAGCGCTTGAAGTCAGTGCTAAAAGAGCTCGCGCAGGATGAGGGCCAAACCATCGTATTTATAGATGAAATTCACACTATGGTTGGCGCAGGTAAATCAGAAGGCGCAATGGATGCCGGTAACATGTTGAAGCCAGCCTTGGCGCGTGGCGAGTTGCATTGTGTGGGCGCTACCACCTTAGATGAATATCGCAAATATATTGAAAAAGATGCCGCGCTTGAGCGCCGCTTTCAGAAGGTGTTGGTGGGCGAGCCTACCGTTGAAGCGACGATTGCCATTTTGCGTGGATTGAAAGAAAAATATGAACTGCATCATGGCGTCGAGATTACTGATCCAGCCATTGTGGCGGCGGCTGAGCTAAGCCATCGTTATATTACCGACCGATTTTTACCAGATAAAGCGATTGATTTGATTGATGAAGCGGCTTCGCGCATCAAGATGGAAATTGATTCCAAACCGGAAGTGTTGGATAAACTTGAGCGTCGATTGATTCAGCTGAAAATTGAGCGTGAAGCGGTACGCCGTGAAAAAGATGAAGGCAGTAAAAAACGCTTCGATTTAATTGAAGAAGAAATTATTAAGCTAGATAAAGAATATGCTGACTTAGAAGATGTTTGGAAGGCAGAAAAAGCACAGGTGCAAGGTTCTTCACATATTAAAGAAGCGATTGAAAAAGTTAAATTTGACATGGAAGAGGCTACTCGTAAAGGTGAGTGGCAAAAGGTTTCCGAGTTGCAATATGGCAAACTGCCAGCACTTGAGGCGCAGTTAAAGCAGGCCTCAAATAGTGAAGCATCTTCGCCGCAAGCCAAAAATAGAATGCTACGTACTGAAGTAGGCGCCGATGAAATTGCTGAAGTGGTTAGCCGCGCCACAGGTATTCCTGTGTCTAAAA
Source organism: Pseudomonadota bacterium (assembly GCA_041171965.1). Classification (GTDB taxonomy): domain Bacteria; phylum Pseudomonadota; class Gammaproteobacteria; order Burkholderiales; family Methylophilaceae; genus Methylotenera. The sequence goes on from JBEDKX010000082.1 coordinate 1,675, forward strand.
TGATGCAAGGCGAGCGTGGTAAATTACTAACAATGGAAACCAAATTGCACGAGCGTGTGGTTGGGCAAGACGAGGCCGTGCGATTGGTATCAGATGCAATACGCCGTTCGCGTTCTGGTTTAGGTGATCCTGGTCGTCCATATGGTAGCTTTTTGTTTTTAGGTCCAACCGGCGTGGGTAAAACTGAGTTGTGTAAAGCGCTGGCGGGCTTTTTGTTTGACAGTGAAGACCACTTAATTCGTATCGACATGAGTGAATTTATGGAGAAACATTCTGTTTCACGCATGATAGGTGCGCCTCCTGGCTACGTAGGCTATGAGGAAGGCGGAACGCTGACTGAGGCTGTGCGTCGTAAACCATATAGCGTGATTCTGTTAGATGAAGTTGAAAAAGCGCATCCGGATGTGTTTAATGTGTTGTTGCAAGTGTTGGACGATGGCCGCTTAACGGATGGCCAGGGCCGTACGGTAGACTTCAAAAACACGGTAATTATTATGACTAGTAATTTAGGTTCGCAAATGATACAAAGTATGGCGGATCAAGATTATCAGGTAGTGAAACTGGCGGTAATGGGCGAAGTTAAATCGCACTTTAGGCCAGAATTTGTCAACCGGATTGATGAGGTAGTGGTTTTCCATGCGCTAGATGAAGCCAATATTAAATCAATTACAGCGATTCAATTGCAGACTTTAGCCAAACGCCTGGCTGCGATGGATATACAACTGGAAATTACTGACGCTGCCATTGCTGAAATTGCTAATGCCGGATTTGATCCAGTCTATGGTGCGCGGCCACTAAAACGTGCCATTCAATCTGAGATCGAAAATCCGTTGGCACGTGAAATACTGACTGGTAATTTTGCCGCTAAAGACGTGGTTAAAGTGGACGTTAAGGCTGGTAAGTTGGTGTTTTCTAAATAAAGTATGAGCTAGCTAGAGTAGTATTGGTTTGTTTGTTAAACAAAACAGAGGTTCTTAGAGGTAATTGGTTCTGCTTTTTCAGGGCTTCTGTTTATTTACGTTAACTTTAGAACAGTTATTTTTTAGCAAAGCAGTCGCAATAAAAATTGTACTAAATTAATGTGTAGATTAAGGACTTAAATGACACTAAAGATAAAGTTGCTATGTATTTCTTTCGTCACGTTAGTGATGTCTGCCTGCGTAAGTAATGGCTATGATGATAATCGACAGGCGCCACCTATAGATAGGATTTCTGAGGAAGAACTCGCGCGTATTATGCCAAAGCCGCTGGCATTATTAAGTTTAGAGGACTTAGTGCAATTATCTAAAGAGGGTGCAACGGTAGAGCAGATTATAGATAAAATTAAAGCGACTAGCTCATTTTACGAACTAACTCCTAGTCAAAGTTTAGCGTTAAGTAAGCAGGGCATAGACAGTAAAGTGCTCGATTATATTTACACCAGTCGAGAGCAAATGCTCAGAAACAACGTGGCAGATGAAATTAACAAGCGCGAAAAAATCAAGCGTGCTGAACTCGATAAGTTAAGAAGCCAACAATTACAGCAACAACAATTATACGATCCATTTTGTCGGTATGGTCCTTATGGCTATGGTGGATTTGGCTTACGTTACGGATCTCGTTTTGGAATAGGCTCAGGTTTTGGGCGACCTTTTGGTTGCTGGTAGTTCATTTTAGTTTTTTAACTTGTTATTTGAATGACCTAATTTAGGAAATTTTTATATTCAGTCGATTATCGGCTTATCGCATTGATGCCAAACTAAAATGTTCATTAGCTGATATATTAAGCCCATGAAAAATTAACTAGGTCTCATGCTTATTAGTAGCTTATAACGAATGTAAATTATTAAACATTTAGGTATTCAAAAGCCAGTGAATCATTATTTATTAGTCCGGTTTTAATAAACAAGACTTGAATGCAGTATTTAAAAGTAATTAAAGTTTTTTTAATAGTAAAAAGGGAAGTGTATGTCAAAGTTATTACGTTCTATATTGGTTTTAGCTGTTGCTGGATTATTTACGGTAGCTTGCAGTAAGCAAGAAGAATCTGTACCAGTAGATGCATCATCTGCAGTGGTTGCGCCTGATGCTGGTTCTGCTGTTGTTGCGCCAATGGTTGAGCCGCTTGCAACAGGTGGTGGCTATGAGCCTACTGCTGAAGAGCGTGTGCCAGGGATTACCTTAGATCCAGCCGCACCTGCAACTGAAGCCACACCAGCTAAGTAATTTGATGGAAATTGAGCTGTAAATAAAAAAGCACGCTTTAAGCGTGCTTTTTATTGCCAAGAGTAATTGATTGTCATGATAAGTCTCTCTTATCTAACTGTTTATAAATGACTTTATAAATTTCGTCAGCCAGCAATAGTTAATTTACATTACTCCAGCTCAGTGGGTCAAAAGGGCGGCTTAATCGACGTAACTCATAATAAAGCCCGTTGCTTGCATTGCCGCCACTATTGCCCACGGCGGCAATCGCATCGCCGGCTTTTACCGTTTCGCCTACAGGTTTTAATAAAGTTTGATTGTTGCCATACAAGCTCATGTAGCCATCACCATGATCAACAATAATCAAATTGCCAAAGCCTCGTAGCCAATCGGCAAATACGATGCGACCATTGGCTACAGATTTTACTTCTGCACCTTCGTTGGCTTTAATAAATAAACCTTTCCAAGAAACGCCACTATCTTCACGATTAGCGCCAAAGCGATTAGTCACGTCGCCACGCACGGGTAATCTTAATTTACCTTTAAGTGCGACAAAATTTACCCCCGAGAACTCATTGCTGGGTGTAGTGTTATTTGAAATGCTGTTATTAGCCGTCACAATTTCTTTTGCTGGTTTATTGTTTTCATCAATGTCACCGTTAACTGTTTTGTTTTGGTTATTAGTGCTAGGAGATGCTGGCCTGCTTGCGACACGCTTAGGTTTGGATGGAATAATTTTGGCTAAACGTTCAACTAATTCTGAAAGTCTTTTTTCATCACGGCTTAATTTTTTTATTTCGCCACGTTGGGCGGTAATTTGTTGTGACAGCGTTTGCACTACTTTAGATTTTGCCTGTTTTTGACTTTGTAAAATACGCTGCTCGTCTATTTGTTTTTGTTTGAGTTCAGCCACTTCTTTAAGTGCGTTTGCCGTTTGCTCATTGAGTATGCTGATTTTATTTAAATTGGCCTGCATTTTCTTGATTAAAGCTGCTCGGGCGCTCGCGATGTAGGCGTAATAATGCACGTCTCTGGCTATTTCTCTAGGATGCGCACTTTGTAAAATCATTTGCGCATAGCTTTGTTGGCCATGAATATATTGCTGATATAACTGGCTGCTG
>JBEDKX010000083.1:0-4954 GCA_041171965.1 Pseudomonadota bacterium
ATATTAGCCAGCAACATCTGCTCACAAGCTTTGTTGGCGGCGCGTAAGTCTGCGCATAAAAATGTTAATTTAAGTTTCATGATATTAATCCTTTTAAATAATGACGCTTTGGACAGCAATGCATAGGAATATCGTTAAAAAATCGCGTTATCAAACCTTACTATTAGCCATCATTGAGGCAAGATCATCTGCGTGCTCTTCTTCCATAGCGAGAATCTCTTTTAGCATCTGCTGGGTGGTAGGGTCGGTATTTCCAAGATAAGCAATCATTTCTCGATAACTTTCAATGGCGATACGTTCAGCAATCAGATCTTCTTTAATCATAGCGCTAAAAGTATCGCCGGCCACATATTCAGCATGGCTGCGGCTACTTAGCCCGTCGGGAGAAAAGTCAGGCTCACCGCCTAATTCGGTAATCCGTTTAGCAATACGATCGGCATGCGCCATTTCCTCAGTAGCATGTTGCAAAAATTCAGTTTTAACCGGTTCAGAGTTAATCCCTTTCGCCATAAAGAAATGTCTTTTATATCGTAAAACGCAGACCAATTCAGTGGCTAAGGCCTGATTTAGTAGCCGAATGACATCAACTCGTGCTGCCGCATAACCACCGGTAACCGCACCATCTTCAATGTCTTTACGGGCTCGAGCACGCAAGGTTTTAATATCCGATAAACTAGCTAAGTTGCCGGCGGCGTCTGCCACGTAATTTTCTATGGTGTGTTTGTTCATTTTTAATCATCCCTTTAACTAATATTTCTCATCGCTACAACATGCATAAAGCTGACATGTGGTCGGTTTATCTAATGCGAAGAAGGCGCTATGGTTTTCAATAAATGTCGCAACTCTACGAGGTGCTTTTCTGCCCGAACGTCACTCAACTGTTGTTGCTCACTCGCCTCGCCATCAGCATAATTTTGTTGACTGAGAATATCCACCGGCTGCGCTGTATATAGGCTTTGCAATTGGCGTTTGGCGCGTCCCTTTAGTTCAGCCCAAAGAATATTTCCATCTGTCTGCGCGGTCATCACTTAATGCTTCTTACTGTCTTTGGCGCAGCAATTGGTTTCTTTCTGTTGGCTTTGCCATTCGCTAATTTGTAGCTCTACGTCGGCTTTTGTTGCGCCATAAATCTCCTGAATTTTCCCAGCAAGATAATCACGCTTGCCGGCAATCATTTCCAACTGATCATCTGTAAGCTTGCCCCACTGCTGCTTAACATTAGCCTTTAATTCCTTCCAATTGCCTTCTATTAGATCCCAGTTCATTTTTCAGTCCTTTATATTTAATCAATTGATGATTGGAAATCACCATAAATGCGAACAAATATTCGCAGCTATTTAAGCTGCACTACCACTTGTCCAAGTCTATGTAGAATAAATTGAAATCAATTCCAGCTCTGTCTGTTAACGCACATTGAGAGCAATTAATATTTCTTGAAGTTTTTGGATGTGTACGCGCACATGCTGCGGCGCTTTTAAGGCGAATTTAACTGGGAATATATACAGAAGATAACTTGAAATTGACTTATACCTAGTCACTTAAAAACTAAATAAATCAAATATAGATGAGTCCTGATAGCAAAGCCATCAGGACTTTTTTATTAAGAGGATTAGACTAGCGACGGCCGAAAAGTAAGCCAACTAAAACACCAACACCAGCGGCAAAACCTGCTGCTTGCCAAGGGTTTTTATGCACATACAGGTCGGTGGCTTTCACCGCGATCTTAGTTTGAATGAGAACGGTATCTTGCGCCCTAGCCAAGCTGGCCTTAGCTATATTAAAAGAGGCTTCTGCTTTTGCACGCACCGCAGTTAATTTATCGCCGCCAGTATTTGCCGTAGCCTTTAATAAGGCTTCTGCATCTTCAAGTAAGGCATTAAAGTCATTACTTAACTGGTTTTTATTAAATACTATTGAATCTTTTTCCATTTTTAGCTCCATAATTACTCAGTGAGATTGATGATAATCTTGGTCCAACTAGCCATTATCTAATTGTAGAACCGCGCATTTATTTATCATGCCCGCGACCATGATTCTTGCCACCACCTTGTTGTCCGCGTCTATCGCCAGGGCGATCGTGAGCTCGACTGTCGTGTCGATCTTCTTTGCGAGATTGATGGTGTTGTTGGTATTGCGGCGCATAATCGCGCTCATACCAACTATTCTGTACAAAATAAACACTTTGGCCACAAGCGCCATATTCACGACAATACCTTGCCCAGTTTTGACTGTGACGCGCGGGAACATGTAAGTAAATAGGCGCTTGTCTTACATGTGAACGCTCGATTATTCTTGGTTGTTGATAAATCAGACGTGGCTGCGGATACGGATAATCGCCAATATCGATGCGGCCAAAAAACCCAGGCTGGCCAATGCTGATAGATACGCCCACATCGGCGGCCTGCGTTGACAAACTAACACTAGCAGACAAAATTGCCGTAACAATCAATAAACGTTTCATTTAAGAACTCCTAATGCAGATTGTTAAAAATTTAAGCGATCTTTAGCTTATATATTTCTATGCAATGTACGATTAATTTTTCAGTAGCATGCTGTTTTTAACTGATTTAACGCCTTCAATATCAGCGGCCACTTTCCCAGCCTGCTTGATTTGATCTTCCGTTTCCACAAAGCCGCTTAGCAGCACTTCACCCTTGTAAGTGGTGACGCTCACACTCAGACTTTTAAGCCCTTCTTCTTTTAAAAGATTCGCTTTAACTTTAGAGGTAATGAGACTGTCATTAGCTATGCGTTTTACATTTTTTTGATCATCTTTCGATTTGAAATCGCTATATTCCTGCTCATCAAGACTAGCGTCATGGTTTTTATCGGCTTCGCTAAAGTGTTTTAGAAAAAGCTTATCTTTCAGGGCTTCAGCCTTTGAAAGGCTATGACTGCTATCAGTATCTAAGGCTATAAATGCTTTGGTATAAACAGAATGATTGAAATCACTCACGTCATCCAAGGCTAGCACTGGCATAGCGACTGTACTTACGGCAAAGGTCATTACGATTAAGACTGACTTAAAGTGGGTATTGTTTTTCTGAGTGTCATTTTTCATGGTAACTTCCTATCTATCATTTAAAAAGTATGAGCTGCCATCATATCTAGACGTTGGCTCTTGTTCTGTTCGGCAACCAACATTAGGTAATATCATCAATATTGGCTATGGCTAATAATTAAAAAACTTAAACCTCATTTAGTGCTACAGCAACAGCCTGCGTAGGCTCAATAAAGCGTGTCTTTTGGTCTTGAATGCGGCCAAGTTTGCCGTCAATTGCACGCGCTAGTTTTTCAGTTGCCTTATCAACCGCTTGATGTAAAGTCTCGGCACTATGTGAGGCGGCAATAGGTTGACGTCCTTCTAAGCGCGCTTCAATCAGACAATGCTTATCGTCTTTACTTACTTTATGGCCATTGACATCGCTTAAATGTACCTCAACACGCGTAATATGTTCACTAAAACGGCCTAGCGTACTTTTAACTACGCCACTAAAATGGTCTGATAATGCTTGTTGACCCTGAATATTATGATCAGTATTAATTTGAATTTGCATGATGCGCTCCAACTAAGTTTTAAAAGTTGCTTCATCCGCGTCTATTCAGAAATGTATTTCTGATGCGTTGAACCAAACTAATTTTGGCGCAAGCTCAGTTCACTGTATGTACGGTAACGCACATATTTCAGAAGTTAAATAACAGCGATATTTCTCATGCAAATGTCAGCAAATTAAAACTACTTGCAATTCAGATAGATAAACTGAATAATTACTAACATGAAAACTAAAATCGCTTTAGCTTACGTTAAATTCTTAAACTTAACGCAAGCCGTTAATGAACTCCCTCAATTTCCTTCATTAGACCCAAATGAAGAAAGACTGTTAAATTACTTTGCCTCAGCTTGGTACATAGGTAAAAAAATGACGGTGCTGCAAGTGATGCATACCTATGCTGAAATTTCTCCGAGCACGGTACATAGACGCTTAAAGTCGCTGCGTCATAAAGGTTTGATTGATCTAGATTTAGATCCAATCGACAACCGCATTAAATACATTGTGGATACGGAGTTAACCAGTCGTTATTTTACCCATCTAGGAAAGTGCTTAGCTAAGGCCGTTGAAGCTTAAGTGTATTTAAAGTCATTTGTAACAATGGCTAGCATTAAATTGCAAGTCATTGAAATGGTCGCAGTGACTGTTCTTTGGATACTGTTTTATAAATTAAACTTGTGGCTATTTGCTTATTTTGTACACAACCCAAGGATATACTGGATATTCCTACCTGAGGGTTTACGTATGATTTCCGTCTTTATCTTTGGCTGGACTGCTGTCCTAGGCATTTTCATAGGTTCTATTTTCACTAATGAAGCAGAGATAAGTAATTACGTGATTTACTTGGCCGCCATTTCAGCGCTTGCACCAATGTTAGCTAAACGCACTTGCATGTGGTGGTTCAAAACCCCAGCCACACTGCAAGGCTTAACAGGTAAGCAGTTATTGATTTTTGCACTCGCGGGCGCTTTCTCTAATGCCCTATTCAGCAATCTGTACTTTCATCTCTATGGTTTATCCGACAGTCTTTATAATTTTTTACCGATGTTTATCGGAGATTTAGCTGGCACGATTATTATTTTATATTTAAGTAAAGGTTCATTATTCGGACAAGTTTCAAAAGTATTACTATCAGAAAGATTGAATTTGTCTTTTGGATTAAGAACAGATTTCAGCAATTACTCAAAAAGTTTAATGAATCCATTGAATCAGTTATCGCCAATGCTTTCCGCTGGATTCAGATTAACAGAAAAATGGTCTATTAACGGAAATATAGCACGATATCATCAGTTACCAGCTTACACTATTTTGGGGTATAGAAATACAAATGGAGAATTATTGAATAAAACGAATGATGTAAAATATATCAGAGCAGATCATTTTGTTTTGGGAACGGAATATTT
>JBEDKX010000084.1:0-4930 GCA_041171965.1 Pseudomonadota bacterium
CGGCATCAATGAAATTATTTTATGGGATGTGCCAGGCAAAAAACTCGCGACCCATTTTGATCGCAACGGCTTTGGCTATACTTTTGACCGTAGAAACGGTAGTTTGCTGGTGGCTGAAAAAATGCACCCGTTTGTAAATTGGGCGACTAGTATTGATTTGACTACCGGCATTCCACAAAAAGATCCGAAATACTCGGCGCATCAAGACACCACCACCAAAAATATCTTCCCAGCGGCACTTGGCGTTAAAGACCAACAACCAGCAGCTTATTCACCAAAAACACAATTATTTTATGTACCACTGAATCACTTGTGTATGGATTATGACATTGTGGAAGCCAAGTACACTGCAGGCCAGCCTTGGGTAGGCGCAGGCCTAATCATGCACCCGGGGCCAGATGGTGTGACTGGCGGATTTATGGCATGGAATGGCTTAACTGGCAAAGCCGCATGGTATAACAAAGAGAGCTATTCTATCTGGAGTGGCGCTATGGTCACTGGTGCTAACTTGGTCTTTTACGGTACGCTAGATCGCTGGTTCAAAGCTGTAGATGCGCGCACAGGTCAAGCATTATGGCGATTTCAGGTTGGTTCCGGCATTATAGGCAACCCGTTTACTTATGCGCACCACGGTAAACAATATATAGGCATATTGTCTGGTATTGGCGGCTGGGCAGGCATTGCCATTAACCTAAATTTAACTGAAGATTCAGATGGTGCAGGCGCTGCTGGTGCTTATAGAGAACTGACCAAGTGGAATGCCGCGCCAGGCGGTGGTGCGCTAAATGTTTTTAGCCTTTAACTATTATTTACTAAAAATTTTATATCTATTGCCAATCAAACGAATGTGTTTGGTAAATATTTTTTGTATCTTGCCTTTGAGCAGACTCTAAGATGGCGATAACTTCGCTATCTTCCACTTGAGGAAAATTAACGTAAAACTGCCCTACTGCTTCAAAATCGTCTGGTGTTTCTAGGCAAATCACTTCATCGGCAAGAGCTGCCACTTTCTTTAACGTATCCCGAGGCGCCACAGGCACGGCGCAAATCAGTTTGGCTGGCTTACTTTTTCTTACGTTATGTAAGGCAGCAATCATACTAGCACCAGTTGCAAGGCCGTCATCCACAATAATCACAATACGATCTTTAGTTTCAATTGGCCCATGAGTTGGCGTATAGAGTTCACGACGCTTTTTGATAGCATCCATTTGTAGCTGTTTTTCATAGGCTATATATTTATCGTCAGCGCCAGCCCTAGCCGCGTAATCAGCAACATACATCCAGCCAGATTCATCCACAGCGCCAATGGCAAACTCAGGATAGAGTGGTGCTCGCAGCTTGCGCACCAACACCACATCATAACCGCCACCCAAATGCGCTGTAATGATTTTAGCCATAGGTACCGCGCCTCTTGGAATCGCTAGCACGAGTGGATTTTTGCCTCTATACGCAATGAGTTTTTCAGCTAATTGGTTTGCGGCCTCATTACGATCTAAAAACATGGCATAGGCTCGCTAGTTAATGGTAGGTTTAAACAAGTCAATTTTAAAGCTTGCTTCGTAGGGCGGTACATTGCACTCAATAATATCTGGCGGAGCCACATCTAGTCGAATACCGGTAATATCAACTCGCACAGGCAATTTATTAACACCACGGTCTACCAACACGGCGGTTCTAATTTCAGCGGCCTGCTTTCTAGCTAAATACTCCACAGCACGCAGCATTGAATGACCGTGATACATTACATCGTCAACGAGCAAAACAGTGGTATTCGTTAGGTCGAGTGCGGAATACTTATTGTTTTCAGTCAATTTAGTTTCAGGGTGTAGCAGAGTTAAATCATCGGCATAACGTTTTATTTGCAAATTCATTAAACCCATTTTAGCCAACTTAAAATCACGCGCTAACCTCGCATGTAACATCTCGGCAAGTGGCGCACCCCTGCGTAAAACACCAACAATCATGATGTGTTCTTTACCCGTCAAAAAACCAGCAGCTTGCCATGCCATTTGATTAAGCACCGCATCTAGTTGATGCGTCTGATATAGGCAGGTTCTATCGCCGAATGGTGAGATTTCCAACATTAAAACTCCATACTCTTAAAAGTTAATTCATGGCTAATTTCATGGCTAATTAGGGTTAGCCACAGAACCATCTAGAGAATCTTCTAAAATTGGCCACATAAAAATGACTTTCTTATGCGTAACATTTTTATTATTGCTATCAATGATCATTAGCCACTGTTGCTTAACAACACCGTTATGCTGCGCAATAATTTGATAATGCCCTGCGGGTAAATTGGCTAATAAATATGGCCCATCCGTGACTATATCGAGCAACAAATTGTCATGATGGTCTTTAATTTGCACATTAACTGCTGCCAAAAACTCTTCGCGTTGCTTAAGTTTTTGTATAAAAATAACTTCTAAGGCATAATTTTTCGCAATAGCACGCATTGCTTCGGCTTCAGAATCACCAACACCGCCAGACACATAAGTAACGCTACCTAACGTTACTGGCGCTGGCGCTTCTAGTAAAAAATTGGTACCAGAGGTTTCTGCTGAAGCAATCAACGGTGTAATTAAAATAGCCAATGTGATTGAAAACGCAATTAATTGTTCTCTGATTATCATAGGAGCTCGCCTTTTGGTGTTGATGATATTTAAAACAAACTCAGACCTACTTAATGGCAATATTACGACGTTTAGAAGCCTCAGCTTTGGGCAAAGTAATTTCTAGAACACCATCTTTAAGATTAGCCACGGTTTTAGTAGCATCGACCTCAGCCGGCAAAGTGAATGTGCGAGCAAACGAAGCGCTGGATATTTCATGTCTATGATAATCGCCCTTCTCTTCGTTTTTCTCGTGACTAGTCTGACCCTTGATAGTGAGCAAATTGTCGGTAATAGAAATATCAATATCTTTTTTATCAATACCAGGAATCTCAGCCCGCACCAAAACATCTGCATCTCGATCAATTACATCTAAACTGGGTAAACGCTGACCTTCAAGAACAAACATATCATCTAATGATGAAAGGCTGTTACGGTGCCATATTGACGGCATATTTCTCGAAAAAAATTGATCAATCACGCGCTCCATATCCGCAATAGGATGCATTGCCGTTCTTGAGTGTTTCGCTACTTTTTTACTGCTAGTGACCGGAATATTGCCTTTAGTTGCTGTATCCATGACTTTCTCCTTAAATACAAAATAGAAGCATTGCCTAACAATTAAATTTAATTAAGTTTTCTAATTAAGCCAGCGCTTGATTAGGGAAAACTGGTCGCAAAATGATGCGTAGAAAATGTCTACCTAGCGTTTCAATTTCATTAAAAAATACCGTGCTAACAAAGTGAGCGCCTGTCATACCAACGGTTTCAAAGGTATAGCCAAGCCGAGAAAGAAAGCGTAAATGCGGATTTAAGTGATCACCTCGCATTAAAGACATCTCAGCCAACTGAGGCAAAATAGAATAGATATGTTGCCAAGTAAGTTTGCTAGGTTTGCAATCTAATAAGTCGCCGGCAGCATTGTTACACTCAAAGATAATGCCGTTGTCACAAATCATTAAAACAGCATAAGTATCATCGCCACTTTGCAAGCTTTCGGGCCGACTTTTAACAGCAGCGCCTGCTTTGGCTCCGCCTACAATACTTGCAATATATTCAGCGTTAGCAACTTTCATTATTGAACCTCAGCTTCTGCGGCCAACCAATCTTCCATTTCATAGCCAGGCTCAAAGCCGCGCGCCTCAGCTTTGTAATAAGCACATTCAGCTGTTCGATAAAATTGATCATCACCATCTTCAGCGTTCATGTCTAAAATAGGATTTTTTTTGCTAGATTTTTTTGCAATTGACTTTACTGCGGGTAATTTACTGACAGTTAAAAGTTCCATTATGTCCTCCGGCTAACTTATAAAAAATCGGCGGTACTAATCTGGGGAGAGATTAAACAACACCATGTTGTCTGGGGAATACCGCCGACAGGAACAATTTACGGCATTTATAATTTCAAGTAAATTAGGGTGAGCACGTAAGTACAAGCCCTTATTTAAGTGTGTTAATGGCCTGCAATCATGGAGGAGGCAGGAAATATAAAACTGCTAACAAAGTTGAGCCTTGTTAGCAGAAGCTGGTAAACAGAAATTTGAAAGCAAAGACTAAGCGCTACATTTATCAATATCTAGTGGTTACCGATATCCTCAATTGCATCGACCACCATGCCGGTGCCGATGGCAATCAATAGAATATCGGCAGCAACTCTGACATAACGATGCCTTGGTGGTGGTGGTCCAAGCTGTATTACCACGCGAGGCGGTAAATCATAGTAAATAACATCACGAGGAAGTGGATAACCCATGCGCCAGCGGCGCTCTTGGCCTGGTGGCAGACAACCGTTATGCCGTTTAGCTAATCCTGGTGGACAACGTCCCTCGTGGAAGCGCGGTTGGTAATAATCATAGACATATGCGCGATGCTGCTCACCAAAATAGACGCTTACTCCACCACTATCACGGCGCCTACTTTGACGGTCATCACCTTCATTACGTCTATCATCTGTTCTTTCTTGATGGTTTCTGACCTCACGGTAATCGTCGCTAAGCTGCTGTTGACCGTGTTGTTCTTGGCTGCGCTGATCTTGATTATACGACTGGTCACGCTTAGATTCATTCATTTTGGATTGACGCCCATCTTTACTATCTCCAGCCCATGATGGCTTTTCGGCAAAGGCTGAGTTGGCTATCAGTAATCCAGTTAACAATAATTGCGTTAACAAAATGAGTGGCATGCCACGATTACTTACATTCGGATTAGTTATATTTCGATTGGTTGAGCTGAAGCGATTCATGCTTGACCTCCAATTGGACAGAAAAAAGAGAGATATTCTTAATTGCTAGCTTTTTGCTAAAACCTGCTAAGGCCATT
>JBEDKX010000085.1:0-4924 GCA_041171965.1 Pseudomonadota bacterium
CTTATGCATTCGCCGTTTTTATGCCATTTTAACTAAACCATGATCATAAAACTATCATGCTTATTAAATTCGTGGAGCGGGAAACGAGACTCGAACTCGCGACCTCAACCTTGGCAAGGTTGCGCTCTACCAGCTGAGCTATTCCCGCGTTAAGACAGGCGCCATTATAGCGAATTTGGGAATATCGTCAAGACCAAATACCATAGTTATGACTAATTTATTTAGCTTTCATTTTAGGCCAGGCAGCCTTCAGATAATAAGCCATTGATAGCAAGGTTAAAAACGCAGCGAACACAATCAAAATATGTCCGATTATTTTGGTTTGGAATATCCCTAGGTCTCCCAAATCAATGTCATCCCAAAATAATAGAAATAAAATGGCCAGCATTTGTACGGCAGTTTTTACTTTGCCTATCATTGCAACGCCCACGCTACTGCTTTGCCCTTCACCCGCCATCCACTCACGTAGCGCACTAATGGCAATTTCACGACCAATAATAATCAGCGCAATAATCGCACCTACCCGTTCAAATTCAACCAGGACAATTAATGCGGCAGCCACCATTAATTTATCAGCTACCGGATCTAAAAATGCACCGAATGACGATGTTTGATTTAATAGTCTAGCTAAATACCCATCTAGCCAATCAGTGAAAGCGGCGAAGGCAAACACTACCGTGGCAATAACATTCACGTCGTGTGAAGGCATTGCACCCAACATGTATAAATTATTAGGTAAATAGAAAACACCGACGAACACAGGTATTAGCAAAATGCGTAGCCATGTCAGCATGGTCGGTATATTGCAGCTCATTTAGTATGTCTCGCTATTAGTTTGGCGCTTGGTCAATGTAATTCCCCGTAAATCTTTTCAGCTAAATTTTGGCTAATACCTTCAACCTTGGCAATTTCGTCAATACTAGCACTTTTCACGCCATCTAAGCCACCAAAGCGCGTTAGCAGTGCCTTACGACGCTTAGCCCCGATACCTTCAATATCTTCTAAGCTTGAATGCATACGTGCTTTAGCGCGCTTGGCTCTATGGCCAGTAATGGCGAATCGATGCGCTTCATCGCGAATTTGTTGTAATAAATGTAAGCCTTTATTATCTTTTTCTAAATTAAGCATTTCGCCAGTGTCAGAAAAAATCATGGTTTCTAGGCCTGGCCTACGCTCTTCACCTTTAGCAATACCTACCAGCAAAATATCCTCTAATCCGACTGCTAGCATCACTTCAACGGCGACACCTAGTTGCCCTTTACCGCCATCAATAAAGACTAAGTCCGGCCTAACACCCTCTCCTGCCGCCACTTTTGTATAGCGACGCGTCAACACATCGCGCATGGCCGCATAATCATCGCCAGGCGTAATACCAGTAATGTTATAACGACGATATTCACTGTTTTGCATGTCGCCCCGATCGAACACCACACAGCTACCAACAGTCGCCTCGCCCATGGTGTGGCTAATATCAAAACACTCTATGCGCTCTGTACTGTCTGGCAAATGTAATGCCTCACGCAAGGCGACTAATTTTGCGCTTTGATTAGCCGAAGTAGCCGCACGCTGCCCCAAGGCAAGCTCAGCATTGGTTTGAGCCATTTTTAGCCACACGCGTTTGTCACCTATAGCGTTGGTATTAATTTTAACTTTGCGTGCTGCCTGCTCACCCAAAACCTCTTCAAGCACTTCTGTCTCTATTTTAATACCAACGACTATTAGTGGCGGGGTGTTTTGCGCCACGTAATGTTGCGCTAAAAAGGCTTCCATGCTGTTTTCTAAGGTTTCCCCGTCAGAATTCTTAGGCATAAAACTTCTATCACCTAAATGCCGGCCGCCACGTATCATCACCAGATTAATGCAGTGCTGACCTTGCAGCTCGGCGCAGGCAACGATATCCGCATCTGACACATTAAAGTCACTGACAAACTGCTTGGCTTGCACTTGTCGTAAGGCTTGCATCCGGTTACGGAAAACTACTGCAAGCTCATAGTCCTGATGCTCCGCCGCCGCATTCATTTGCTCACCCAATGCATCAATCACCTCATTGGTTTTACCCTGTAAAAACAAGGCGGCCTGATGCACATCATTTCGATAATCCATGTCAGAGATCAAGCCCACGCAAGGCGCAGTACAACGCTCAATTTGATGCTGCAAACAAGGTCGGCTACGGTTTGCAAACACGGTATTTTCGCAAGTCCGCAGCTTAAAAACTTTTTGCAATAAATGAATACTATCGCGCACCGCGGCAGAATTGGGGAAAGGACCAAAATATTGGCTAGAATTCTTAGCCTTACTGGCTTGGCGTTGCGCACCGCGATGAAACGCCAATCGAGGGAAGGTATCACCGGTCAGTGTGATGTAAGGGTAAGATTTATCGTCTCTGAACAACACGTTATAGCGTGGCATTAAGCCCTTAATCATGTTGTTTTCCAGCAGTAAAGCCTCAGCTTCATTGTGGGTCACGGTGGTTTCAATTCTGACGATATTACTCACCATCATGCGCGTACGTGGGCTGGGTAAGTTTTTATTAAAGTACGATGAAACGCGCTTTTTAAGGTCTTTAGCTTTACCTACGTAAATTACCTCGTCTGTGGCATTTATCATGCGATACACGCCGGGTAAATTAGGTAGATTTTTTAAGATGGGTTTTGGGTCAAACATGCTGTTATTTTAGCATTACTGCTGTCATTCCGTACTTGGTACGAAATGACAGGTTTACAGAAATTTCTCGCCGATTAGCTTAGCGAGAAAACTATGAATGCAGAATCATTCGCCAAAAAAACTACTCATCCAACAGCTTACCAGCGACGGCCCAATCTTCATAAGCCACTTCTTCAAAGGTAATGTAAATATACGACTTAGGTTTATTGGCGACACGCTCTAAAGTTTCGGTAATTTCTTCAGCAATTTGTGCTTTTTGCTCACGCGTTACCGTGCCGGCTAGCTTAATATTGACATAAGGCATTCAATTTCTCCTGTTAATACAATGTTGATGGGGTTAATTAGTGTCAATCACAAATGGCACCGGCTGTTTTGCATAGGCAATATAAAGTGGGTGCTGCGGACTTTTATCCGCATTTAATTGTAAGCACATCACTTTATTCTGTAAATTAGCTTGTGTGAGCAATGCTGCAATATTACGTCCTCGTGATGCAGCCAGCGGGTGTTTTCCCCAGCCGCAAACCGTCATATCAGACAACTGTACCGCCCGTAAAATGCAATCATCCGCCTCGGCAATATCACCTAAAAGATTATCCACGGTATTCAACAATCTTGAATCCGTCATGCGAAATGGAAACAAATTAACAATTATCATGCTGCCATAACCCATGGTAATGGCTCTGCGCTGGCAACGTTCGATTGTTGGATCATTATCAATTTCATTGGCGGTACTGGGGTTAAGCATTAAAAAACTAATAGCCGGTTTGCTGGCATCCCAATCACGACGTAACCAGTAACGATATTGCTCGCAATCTGAAAAATGCGCCTCAGATTGCTGTATCAAGGTGTTGTGCTGCCTAATGATCATGCTGGTGCTCGTGTTTAGTTAAACTGGCTTTGCCGTGCATTGTCTGCCAAATATCACCGACTAAATTCAGCGTAAATACCAATAGCAATATTGAAATTAACAAAGATAAAATCGGGTCTATCAACAACCAGCCGCTAAAGTAAATCACCACACCGGCGGCAACAGCTGCAATTGAGCCTAACAAGTCACCCATCACATGCAAAAATGCCGCACGATTATTTAAACTTTCTCCATGATGCAACACTTGCTGATGCAGTAACTTAGCGACAACTAGATTAACAATTAAACCTAAAGATGCAATAATCATTAAGCCTAACCCTTGCACCGCATGTGGTTGCTTAAGCCTTGCTATAGCCTCATATATCACAAAAACAATCACCACCAGCATGGTAAGTGCATTAAAAATAGAAACAGCTAACTCGGCATAACTGACGCCAGAATGATGTCTTTTAACATTGGGTTTCTTAGCAAGTGAGCTTGCCAACCAAGCTAAACCTAGCGCTGCAACATCGGTAAACATATGACCAGCATCACTTAATAACGCTAAAGAACCTGTGTACCAACTGCCAATCGCTTCAACTATAGCAAAGATTAAAATCAGCAAGAATGGCAGTAAGTAATGATTGTGATCGACTTCATGGCGATGATGCGCGTGCACGGACTGCGACCTGTGAAGATTATTTTGTGCGCTTTTATTAAATTCTGTCATAGATGAAATGCTAACCGAAAAGCTAGTTTAGGTAATGAATTTTTAATCACTTTAAAAATATAAAAATTTACACGACTAGCATGAATAACTTAATGTCGATAATTGATGAAAGCTATAATGCTCACTCTCTTCAATTATTTGCAGTCAATTATTATGCTCAGTTATCGTCATGCCTTCCATGCGGGCAATCATGCAGATGTATTAAAACATTACGTTTTAGGTTTGGTGTTGGCGCATACCATACAAAAACCAGCGCCTTTTTGGTATGTTGATACACATGCCGGCGCTGGCTTATACAGCCTAACTGAAGGCTACGCCGCACAAAATGCAGAGTTTGAACAAGGCATTGAAAAGTTAATGTTCGCGGAAAGCCTGCCAACAGCACTTGCCGAGTTTGTGACACAGATTAAAAGCTTTAATACAAATACACTGGCGCTTTACCCTGGTTCACCTTTAGTGGCACAACAATATTTGCGTGCTGATGACAAAATGCGCTTGTTTGAACTGCACCCTAACGACAATAAATTACTGCTAGAGAATTTTAAGCGCCAAGGCAGGCAAGTTAAAATTGAGTTACAAGACGGTTTTGCTGGACTGAAAGCCATGCTACCCCCGCCGACTCGTCGCGCAGTAGTATTAATCGACCCACCTTATGAAGACAAACAAGATTACCAGCGCGTGGT
>JBEDKX010000086.1:0-4920 GCA_041171965.1 Pseudomonadota bacterium
GAAGGGCCACGCAAAGCGGGTTTTGTGTCTATGCTGTTATGGTGTGGTGGCTTGCTTATTTCAGCTTATGGCGTGTATGCGCACCAGTTATGGTTAATGTGGTTAGGTAGTGGCGTTATTGGCGGTATTGGTCTGGGGTTAGGCTACATTTCACCTGTTTCCACCTTGATTAAGTGGTTTCCAGATCGTCGCGGCATGGCAACAGGTATGGCTATTATGGGTTTTGGTGGTGGCGCGATGATAGGCTCGCCACTCGCCACTAAATTGATGGGTTATTTTGCAACACAGCCAGTGGCTGAGGTTCAGGGCAGCGTGGGCGTTTGGCAAACTTTTGTGGTACTGGCTGCAATTTATTTTGTGTTTATGTTGTGGGGTTCTTTAAGCTACCGAGTTCCACCTACTGGTTGGAAGCCTGCCAATTGGACGCCACCAGCGACGCAAAATAATGCCATGATTTCATCTAAGCATGTGCATCTTAAGAATGCCCATAAAACACCACAGTTTTGGTTACTTTGGTTGGTTTTGTGTATGAATGTATCGGCCGGCATAGGCATTATTGGCGCAGCTGCACCAATGTTGCAAGAAACCTTTGGCGGTGCGCTGATTGGACAAGCTGATATTGGCTTTACTGATATTAAACAAGATGAAACATTGACAAAAACAGTCGCTGCCGTGGGTGCCGGTTTTGTTGGGTTAATCTCATTATTTAATATTTTTGGCAGATTTGCATGGGCAACCTCGTCTGATAAATTAGGCCGTAAACGCACTTATTATATTTTCTTTGTTTTGGGTGCGATCATGTATTGCGCAGCTACCTACGCTGCAGGCTTAAAATCATTAGCCTTATTTGTAGGTAGTTTTTGTGTCATTGCCTCCATGTATGGTGGCGGTTTCGCAACTATTCCGGCTTATTTGGCTGATATGTTCGGCACCCAATTCGTCGGTGCTATTCATGGTCGTTTGCTTACGGCATGGTCTACAGCCGGTATTCTAGGGCCAGTTGTAGTTAATTACCTACACGATACGCGACTAGAAGCCAAAGTGCCGTATGATCAAATTTATGCACCTATTTTTCTAGTGCTGGCAGGTTTGCTCGTGATTGGTTTTATTGCAAACCTTCTCGTTAAGCCGGTAGCAGAAAAGTTTTATATGACAGATGCCGAGCTTGAGGCGGAACGGAAGTTAGCGCATGAGAAAATAGCCGTAGCCAATAGTGCTAATAGCGCTGGAAATGTTAACGTATTGCCAGCTTCCAAGTCTGTATTAGTTGGACTGGCTTGGGCATTGGTACTTATTCCAATTAGTTATGGCATTTGGAGTACTGTGCAAAAAGCCTGGGGATTATTCGCATAATCTATTTTTACTAAATCATGTGCGTGTTATGCGGTAAAATACATCTTTTATGTAATTTGCAATAGCGATTAAGGATGTAACGTGACAGAAATAGAAAAGAATTTAGACGGCAAGGGCATGCAAATTGGTGTGGTACTTTCAAGGTTTAATAGTGATATTGGTGATGGTCTACTGAGTGCCTGTAAAAGTGAATTGCTAAAACTGGGTGTAGCTACTGATGACATCACTATTGTCACAGTGCCTGGTGCGCTAGAAACACCTTTAATATTGCAACACATGGCCTTGAGTGAAAAGTTTGATGCACTCATTGCCTTGGGTGCAATCATCCGTGGTGAAACCTACCATTTTGAGGTGGTTTCGAATGAGTCCGCACGTGGAATTTCAGAGGTGCAATTTAATACTGGCGTGCCAGTAGCGAACGCTGTGTTGACTACGGAAGACGATGATCAAGCACTTGCTCGTATGTACATTAAAGGCGCAGAAGCGGCGCAAGTCGCGGTAGAAATGGCTAATTTGGTAAGAGTGTTATGATAGATCAGACTCAGTCAGAAGCTGAAAATACCAAAGTTTCTGAGGAAAATACTAAAGGTCTTACTAGTTTAGTTTCTGAGGATGTTCAGGAAGGTTCTGTCATTAATTTAGCTCAAAGTCCGACAAAAAAAATGGCTGGCAAAAAAGAATTTACTAAGCGTAATGGTGGTCAAAATCGTAGAAAATCTCGTGAATTGGCGGTTAAAGCCGTGTATCGCGGCATGCTGAATCAGTCTGAATTAGGGCCTATTCTGCGTGACATGACAGAAGATCCTGAATATAGTAAAGCCGATGAGACCTATTTCAAACATTTGCTTGAGGCAGTTACAACTCGCGCTGAGGAATTAGATGCTAAGTTAGCTCATTTTATTGATCGAAAAATTACTGAATTAAGTCCAGTAGAACATGCTATTTTACGCATTTCAGGCTGTGAATTGATGTTTGATATGAGTATCCCTTACCGTGTTGTGATTAACGAGGGCGTTGAGCTGGCTAAGTTGTATGGCGGCACTGATGGTCATAAATATATCAATGGTGTATTAGATAAGCTAGCGGCTGATGTACGTGCTAATGAAGTTAAAAACATTAGAAGCTAGGTGTTAGGTTGAAGATGCTAGATGTTAGTTAAGCTTAATTCCTATTGAGAGTCAGCATCGCAAAGATGCTGTAACTTTTGAGTTAATTTAAGCTTAGGATAAATTAAACTTAGGTAAATGTAAGATGAAGTATTCGTTGGCCGCATTAGCCGAAGCGTTTTAGATCAGTTGTTCAGTTCTTCAGTTTTAGATGAACGATTGCAAATGCTAACAACTGATTAATTTTGTTCTAAATCCCGTGTAACTGCATAGACTTACAACCATGTTGATCGCATAGCAAATAGCTACCTTGCTCGTACCAGTCGCCTAATACCCAGCGTGTAATATAGTGGCCATCGAGTTGAATGTGGTGCTCATTTGGCCTATGTGTATGGCCATGAATGATTAGGGCAGGATAATCATATTGCGATAATAAAGCTTCAACGGCCTGCTGGTTAACATCCATGATAGCCATGGTTTTTTGTGACTTCTCATGCTCACTACGCAACCTAATGGTCTCTATTTGCTGTTTTCTAGATGATAATGGCTGGCTTAAAAAGTCGGCTTGCCATTCAGTGTTTCTCACCTGCAAGCGAAAGTTTTGGTAGGCAATATCATCAGTGCATAAGGCATCTCCATGGCTTAATAAGATTCTTTTACCGTACAGATTAACCAATATAGGATCGGGTAATAAAGTAATTTGTGCTGCGGTACAGAAGTTTTCAGCGATTAAGAAATCTCGATTACCATGCATTAAATAGATTTTAACGCCACTATCAGCTAAGGCATGGAATGCGGTAATGATTGCTTGGTTGTGTGCATCATCAAGGTCATCATCGCCAGCCCAGTACTCGAAAAGATCTCCTAAAATATAGAGTGCAGAAGCCTTGGCCGCAGTATTTTTAAGGAAATCTATAAATGTGTTGGTGATGTGTGGCCGACTCACGCATAGATGCAAATCAGAGATGAATAGTGTATGGCCAGATGCGTCAGGGCTAACTTGGCTAGACATTAAATTACCCCTGACTTCTTTCATATGAAACAGAATGTATTTAACAAAACGGTTAAATTAATCTGTAATCTAATATGTAATTAAGTGCGAGATGCAGATTCAATAACAACATTGTCTACAGGCACATCTTGGTGTCCCTTGCTGTTACCAGTAGCGACTTGTCTGATTTTATCAACTACATCCATGCCAGCTACAACTTTACCAAAAACGCAGTATCCCCAGCCGCTACTTGTTGGTGCAGAGTGGTTCAAGAAATCATTATCACCAGCATTAATGAAAAACTGGCTGCTAGCAGAATGCGGTGCTGAGGTACGTGCCATTGCAATCGTATATTTGTCATTTTTCAGGCCGTTATCAGCTTCATTTTTAATTTCAGCCATGGATTCTTTTTGCTTCATAGTGATATCAAAGCCACCACCTTGAATCATGAAGCCATCAATCACGCGGTGAAAAATAGTGCCGTTATAAAAACCGTTGTCTAAATATTGTAAAAAGTTCGCGGTAGTAATTGGTGCTTTTTCAGCATCAAGCTCTAAAGTAATTTCGCCAAAGTTTGTAAGTAGTTTAACCACAAAATATCCTTAATAAATAGTGAAAATGAAATTTGATAAAACGAGTATGGTAAAGCAAGTTGCCTAAGCTAGCTAATCAATTACATGCCCTTAGTTAGTAATTTAACCTGCATAATTTTAATCGGTGATTTTGGTACGTCGCTGTATGGGCCGGCGTTGCCAGTCGGTGTTGCGGCAATCTCACGCACCACATCCATACCTTTAAGGACGCGTCCAAATACGCAGTAGCCGATTAATTCTGGACTTGGGCTTTGATAGTTAAGAAATTGATTATTCTCAAGATTGATGAAAAACTGTGCGGTAGCAGAATCAGGATCGCCTGTTCTTGCCATTGCTAGCGTGCCTATTTCATTTAATAAGCCGTTACCCGCTTCATTAATAATAGGTGCACGTGTTGGTTTTTCTGACATGTCAGCTGTGAATCCACCGCCCTGTATCATAAACCGACTAATTACTCGGTGAAAAATAGTGTCTTTGTAGAACCCTGAATTAACGTATTGCAAGAAATTTGCCACTGTTTTTGGTGCTTTTTCCGGATAAAGCTCTACGATGAATTCGCCACGATTAGTTTCAATAGAAATTTGTGGATTTGCTGCAAACGCAGTATTGCAAATAAGTGCAGACACACTTATTAGAGAGACTGTTAAAAAAGTATAAAATTTACGCATAGTGTTCCTTTGAGCGATTAGTCTGCTAATTATAGCTAAATTAGTTAGATTTAGCTTCGTCCTGATTGATGACGCACAACTAAATTCAATCAACGTCCATACGGACCCCTCGTAAATAATTTACCATATATTTTTACTGAATCCTGAATTAGCGCTTCTGTATTTTATTCCTGAAATTTAGGCTTTGGAAATATTGCAGAAAATCCTCT
>JBEDKX010000087.1:0-4911 GCA_041171965.1 Pseudomonadota bacterium
GACTAAGGCTTCAAACTTTTTGCTATCAAATACAATGCTATCTACGCGGCCAACCACTACGCCAGCACTTTTTACTGGGGCACGTGGCTTTAAACTGCCGACATTTTCAAACGCTGCAGTCACGCTGTAGGTTGGTCCTATTTGACTTGAAGTTAAATTACCGACCTTCATAGCAAGGCCTAGCAAGGCCGCAACTCCCAAGGCAACAAAAATACCTACCCATAAATCTATTGTTGTTCTATCCACTTACACACCCCTCAATTTACATATTACGTCTTAGTCTAATGATATCAACAGAGCTATATCACCAGCATGAAAGACGTTAGAACAAAGTCTAAAGCCAGCACCGTTAACGATGAAATCACTACCGTGCGTGTTGTTGCACGACTCACACCCTCAGCAGTTGGCGGCGCATCGAAACCCTCAAATAAAGCGATCATCGTACAAGCCACACCAAACACTAAACTTTTAATTAAGCCGTTCACTATGTCTAGCCTAAAATCTACATTAGCCTGCATTTGCGACCAGAATGCGCCGTCGTCTACGCCAATTAAAGGCACTGCCACTATGTATCCACCCAAAATACCAACCATAGAAAACAAAGTCGCTAATATCGGCATAGAAATGACGCCAGCCCAAAAGCGCGGCGCAATAACACGAGCAATCGGATTAACCGCCATCATTTCCATGGCTGAAAGCTGCTCAGTGGTTTTCATTAAGCCAATTTCAGCGGTAATTGCAGTACCCGCTCGACCTGCGAATAATAATGCGGTAACAACTGGGCCTAATTCACGCACAAGTGATAGCGCAACCAACACACCAATGGCCTCTGATGAGCCATATTTTTGTAAAGTGTTATAACCTTGTAATGCCAACACCATTCCAACAAAAAATGCTGACACGACAATGATCAATAAAGACATCACGCCTGTAAAATAAATCTCACGCAAGGTTAAGTGAAAGCGTTTAAAGCTTTCGCCTGAATAAAATATAGTCAAAAAAAACAATCTCGCGCCAGCTCCCAATCGCCAAATACGCTCGATCATACGGTAGCCGATGCCGCTCAAGGTTCGAGTTAGGCTATTAAGTAACTTTGATTTAATCATTAGTTTTTTAGTTTTTTATTTGACAGAATTTTACTTGGCAGATTTATGACCTAGCAGTTCCGCTTGGTAATTGGAGGCCGGATAATGAAATGGCACAGGTCCATCTTTTTCACCATGTACAAACTGATGCACAAACGGTAAAGTAGTTTGCATTAAATCATGCGGCGTACCTTCTGCGGCAACTTCACCATTCGCCACAAAATACACATAATCAGCAATCAAAAAAGTTTCTTTAACATCATGCGAAACAATGATAGAGGTCGCGCCTAGTGCGTCATTTAGACTACGAATCAAATCGCAAATGACGCCCATTGAAATGGGATCTAATCCAGCAAATGGCTCATCGTACATAATAATATTGGGGTCAAGCGCAACAGCTCTGGCTAAGGCCACACGTCTGGCCATACCGCCGGACAACTCGGTTGGCATAAAGTTATAAGCGCCACGTAAACCAACCGCGTTCAACTTCATCAACACTAGGTCTCTAATCATAGATTCTGGCAAATTCGTCAACTCGCGCATCGGAAAAGCAACGTTATCAAATACACTTAAATCCGTAAACAAGGCGCCATGCTGAAACAACATGCCCATTTTTCGACGCAATTTATAAATGCCGTCGCGATCTTGCTCGTGTACCACCTCGCCATCAACCCGTACCTTACCTTTACTTGGCTTAATTTGGCCACCGATTAGACGCAATAAAGTGGTTTTACCGCTACCGCTACCGCCCATAATCGCCACGACTTTACCGCGTGGAAACACCATATTGATGCCTTTATGCAGCAAGCGCCCTTTATAACCAAAGGATAAATTGTCAATCTCTACGATATTAGTGTTCATGGATAAGGTGGTGTTTTTGCGGACTTTTTACTAATCTCCCATTTTAAAACAATTTAGCTTCTATGCAAGTGCTTAAATGAGTCTACCATGTGTGTAGCTTGAATAATTAGACCAGAAAAAGCCCACCGAAGTGGGCTCGCCACTGCGTTAAATAATCTTAGAAACCCATACAAACGGCATATACGCTAGTATCTACCCATGCTGTTGCGGCCGTTTCTGGTGTTGTTGCGGCGAAAGCTGTTCCAGCAGTTGATCTTAACGAACCGCCATCTGGTTTGCCATCGTCCATTGCGATATCCAATTGCTTGGCAAATTTACCTAAAACTCCACCAGAACACATAAAATAAGTTCCGGGTAATGTAGCGATGGGCAATGTGCTTGACACGCCTATTCGCCCGCCATCCGCATTGGTTGGGAAAAAGCCAGAAGTGGAAGTCGCACCTGCAATAACGCTACTTCCTGGCGCTAAACCTGCAAGCCGGACGTGCTCCCAAAACTTTGCTGATTCGTCAGTAATCGCTGAGCTATTCCAAGCGCCTGTTATCTTACCGTCGCCACTACCGTCCAATATAGACGCTACATGGCCAACAGCCGCACTATCATCTCCCGGCAAAGCCTTAAATTTATCTTGATAGCCATAAATATAAACCGGAATATTTTTGAAATCAGCCGCCATATTTTTAACTTTGGCACTATTAATTAACTCCTGTCCTTTTAACACGCCGCCTAATAGTAAGCCGATGACCACGAGCACAATCGCCAACTCTATCAGGGTAAATCCAGTCTGTTGTTTTTTCATTTAGTTTCCAGAATCGTAATTTATCGGATGCGTTAAAGCATTTGATAATAAAAATGTTTAATGCTGAAAATTTAATATGCAAAGACTGTACCAAGGTTTATTTTGCTTAATTTGTTGATGTTTGAGCTATTTACAGGCTAGCTAAGAGATTATTAAAGTGTTAATTCATTGAAAATCTGACAGTTATGTCTGAATTTAAACGGTAGCGACAGCGCCTGTTTTAGTTTAATCAATCAGCCATAAAAAAGCGGCTAGAAGGCCGCTTTTTTCTTACACTGAATAGAAATAGTTTAAAAAACTATAATGTGCCGTATGAATGCAAACCACTCAAAAACATATTAACACCCAAGAAAGCAAAAGTGGTGACGATTAAACCAAGCAGCGCCCACCAAGCCAGCACAGGGCCACGCAAACCTTTTACCATGCGTAAATGTAGCCATGCTGCGTAATTAAGCCATACAATCAGCGCCCAAGTTTCCTTAGGATCCCAGCTCCAATATCCGCCCCAAGCTTCTGCGGCCCAAATTGCGCCTAATATAGTGGCAATAGTGAAGAAAGCGAAACCTACCGCTATGGATTTATACATGAGGTCGTCCAACACCTCCAGCTTAGGCAAACGCGAAGCTAAGATACCTTTGTTCGCCAACAAATAGGCTGCGCTGACGGAAGCCGCTAACGAAAAAGCGCCATAGCCAATAAAATTAGCCGGTACGTGTATTTTCATCCAGTAGGATTGCAAAGCGGGCACTAATGGCTGAATGTTGTTCGCTTGACGATCAAACGTATACCAAAGAATAAAGCCAACTGCGGCATTAATCACCAATAAAACAAATCCACCTAATTGTTTGGTATTGAAGTTCTTTTCGTAATGTAAATACAGCAAAGCGGTAATCAGACAGAATAAAATAAACACTTCATATAGATTGCTGATTGGAATGTGACCGACTTCTGGTGCAATTAGATATGACTCATACCAGCGCACCATTAATCCAACAAAACCCATTAAAGCGGCACTCCAAGTAAGCGCAGTTGCTACGCTGCCAGCAAATACTGAACGCTTAAACATGGCAAACCAATAAGTCACCATCGCTAATACAAACAGTACATTCATCCACATAATGGCGGACTGACTAGAAATTAAAAACTTCAGCAAAAATGTCTGTGTCGCATGCGCTTGGTCGCCATGATATAAGCTAATTGAAAACAAGCTAACAACTGCAACACCGAGCACCAACCTGCCCAGCGCCTTCCACTGCCAGCCCAAATAACTAAATACAGCCGAAGCTCCAAATAAAAATACCACTTCATAAATATCCATGTAATTGGCATATTTAACGTAGGCAAAAACTGCACCTGCCACTAACAAAATGGCATAAAGCCAATCTTGCCAATCAAGACGCTGTAATAATGTTTTTTGTTGATAGTCCATTATCTTATTCATAAATATCCTTAAATCTAACTAGATTTTACTCAATAGCATGAGCTTAATCTGAGACCACTAAATTTCTAATTTGCTCTCGATATAAACTAAATTCCTGCTCGAAATCTAGATTTTTACGATTAGACGACATGCCGAAATGTACTTGATGGCTACTAGGTTTTAATAATAACCAAATACGCCGCTCACGAATATACAGCATGGAAAATATACCTAGCACCAATAAAGCGGAACCTAAATACACCCATTTTTCGCCTGGTGATTTTGTTAGCTGCAAACCGCTAGCTTCTTTATGCTCAAAATTTTCTAGCTGTAAAAAATATGGTGTGCCGTAAAAAAACATATCACTAAATCCGTTCAAACTATCTTGGATCATAGCCTGAGTTTCGGCATTATTGACTAACAATGGCTTATTGTTGGCAGCCAAACTCATGTTGTAAGCCTCAAATGCGGCAAGATTAATCATCTTAATATAGGCTCTAGCAGCTACTTCACGCTCTTTTTCCGGTACATTTCTTTCAATCATTTTCGCAACTTCGTTGTAGCCACCTTTTGCAAAATTGCGCAAAAGTTGTACCACACTCTTTTCAAATGGCTGATTACTCGCTACGACTTTACTATCAGCTGCTTTATTTTTGTCGGCAACATTATTTACTAAGCGATGCGCAATTTCTTCAAATTTAGCATCATCCAGCAACATGGCTCTAAGATTCATAAAACCATTAACA
>JBEDKX010000088.1:0-4851 GCA_041171965.1 Pseudomonadota bacterium
GGTTTAGACGCAGACCAACTCATCGTGCCGGTGACTGTATTAAATGGTCGCGAGCTATCAATTAAACGTGAAAGCACTTTGGGAGAAACTTTAAATGGTATTCCGGGCGTCAGTTCAACCAGCTTTGGCCCCAATGCTTCGCGTCCAGTTATCCGCGGTCTTGATGCTGAACGCGTGCGGATTATGCAAAATGGTGTCGGCGTGGTGGACGCCTCCAGCCTCAGTTTTGACCATGCCGTTTCAGTCGATCCATTAGTCATCGAACAGGTCGATGTAATCCGTGGCCCAGCCGCTTTACTTTATGGAGGCAGTGCTGTTGGCGGTGTGGTTAATGCTGTTGATCATCGCATTCCCAAAGAAAAATTAGAGGGTATCACTGGTAGAACTGAAGCGCGCTTGGGCGGACCAGCGAACGAAAGTAATATGGTTGGCGTGGTTGATGTTGGTAATGGCCAAATCGCCATACATGCAGATGCTTATGCCCGCAAAAGTAATAATTTAACTATTCCTGGCTTTGCTGTATCAAATCGAAAAGCGCTAACTGATGGCACATTGCAAACGAATAATGGCACACTGAAAAACAGTAGCGCGACTAGTGATGGAGGTGCATTGGGCGCGTCACTGACCTTTGATAGTGGTTATCTTGGCGCCTCTTACTCAGGCTTTAATAGCAACTATGGCACCGTGGCAGAAGAAAATGTACGTATTGATATGAAAAGTCAGCGCTGGGATATTGCCTCTGAATTCAATGATTTGGGCAAGATCGTTAATCGTGTCAAATTCCGCTTAGCGCATACCGATTACCAACATCAAGAGATTGATGCTGGCATTATTGGCACTACATTTAAAAATAGTGGCATGGAAGGTTCGCTAGAAGCTGGACATGCCAAAATTGGCAATATGAGCGGAGTCGTTGGCCTGCAATTTCAAAATACTACCTTTGCAGCGCTTGGCGAAGAAGCTTTTGTGCCGAGTACAAACAGCCAAAGCAAAGCATTATATGTTTATGAAGAGCTACCGATAGAGCAGTTTAAATTTAGCGTAGGCGGTCGCACTGAATATACTAATGTAGACGCTGGCGCTTGGGCTAAAAACCCTAGCGCACAAAATGCGAGCTTCAACCCTACCAGTTATGCATTAGGTGGACTTTATACATTTACGCCTAACTGGACATTGGCCAGCAATATCTCTCATAACGAGCGTGCGCCTAGCTACTTTGAGCTTTATGCTAATGGTGCTCACTTAGCGACAGGCCAGTATGAGCTAGGCAATAGCAGCTTTAGCAAAGAACGCTCAAATGGCATTGATGTGCAAATTCGTTGGAAGGATGGTAAAAACTCCTTTAGTGCTGGGCCTTATTACACTAAATTTAGTAATTTTATTGGATTACTTAATACTGGCACAGAAGTTGATGGGTTACCAGTAGCCCAATTTAGCGCAGTAGCCGCAACCTTTAAAGGCTTTGAAGCTGAAGGAAAATTTAATCTACATGACAATCTTGATTTGAAACTGACCGGTGATTATGTCCGTGCTACTAATTTAAGCTCTGGTGAGGCTTTACCGCGCATTGCGCCGCTTAGATTAGGCGCAGGCTTGCAGTATCAAAAAAATAGTTTGGGTGCACGGCTAAATGTATTACATGCTTTTGCCCAAGAGCGCATCGCTGCTAATGAATTAGCCACCAATGGTTACACTAATATAAGTGCGCTGATCACGTATAAATTACCGACCAAAGTTAATGTTGAGTTATTTGCAAAAGCCAATAACTTACTCAACCAAGATATTCGTGATTCGGCTTCATTTTTAAAAGATATTGCACCGCAAGGCGCACGGTCTGTAATGATAGGTTTGCGTAGTGATTTTTAGTTCGGAGATTAAGACCTCGGCTGGATTATCCTAGCAGCAATAGACCCCAAGTGGTAGCCAGTATTGTTAACGCTAAAAACACAGCGGCGCTACCGATATCTTTGGCTTGTTTGGCTAGTGAGTTATGCTCGGTTGAGGTGTGGTCTACCGCTGCCTCAATGGCTGAGTTTAATAATTCAACAATTAGTAACAGTAATACGCTAGCCACCATCAAAGCCTGTTCTATAGGGCTTTTACCCAAATAAAATGCTAGTGGAATCAATACAGCAGCAAGAAAAACTTCTTGTCGAAAAGCATCCTCATGTTTAAAAGCAGCAGCAAAGCCTTCTATTGAGTAACCACAAGCATTAACTAATCGGCGCACGCCAGTTTTGCCTTTAAATGGGCTGACACCTAAGTGCTTAGAGACTGCTGGCTGTTTAGGTTTTCTGCTGGGTTTGTTGGTCGAAGTTTGCATTATTTTATTCTCTTTACAATAGGCTTTAAGATTTAAAGCATAGATTTTTAATCAGCATATTTTAACATGCGCTATCATTACGTTTTTGCAACATTACATTTAGGTAAATTATTATGGCACGCACAGTTAATTGTATTAAGTTAGATAAAGAAGCCGATGGCATGGATTTCCCTCCGTACCCAGGTGAGTTAGGCAAACGCATTTATATGCACGTTTCTAAAGAAGCATGGGCAGCATGGTTAAAGCAACAAACCATGCTAGTTAACGAAAACCGCCTAAGCCTAGCAGACCCATCTGCACGTAAATATTTAACAGAACAAACTGAAAAATACTTTTTTGGTGAAGGTGCAGATACCGCTTTGGGTTATGTGCCAGAAGCTAAATAATCCGCTTGAACGACTAATGATAAGCCAATTAAAAAGCGCCTAGAAGGCGCTTTTTAATGATTAATCAAATCGAAACTATTTGTTGATTTAAGGCGCTAAAGTTTCACGTTCCATCTCTTGTACGGAAGTATGGCGAACGTCTTTGCCTTTCACCATATACACCACATATTCTGCGATATTTTTTGCATGGTCACCAATCCGCTCAATGGCTTTCGCTACAAACAATACTTCTAAAGACATTGAAATCGTGCGAGGATCTTCCAGCATATAGGTAATCAATTGGCGAGTGGCGGCACGGAAATGTTCATCTACCAACTCATCTTGCCTGGCTACTTCAACCGTTTTACTCACGTCTAGGCGGGCAAAACCATCTAAAGATGTACGTAACATTTCACGTACTAATGCAACCATGGCTTTAATCTCGTTAAAGCGCGGTTTATACATGCGGTCTTCTTCGTAAATTTTTTGTGCAGTACGTGCAATTTTAGTCGCCTCATCACCAATACGCTCAAGGTCGGTAATGGTTTTTACCATCATCATCACCATGCGTAAATCTCCAGCGGCTGGCTGACGGCGAGCAATAATGTGGCTGCAATCTTCGTCAATTTGCACTTCTAAGGTGTTAACACGCTTATCATTTTCCATCACTTCTTTAGCAAGATTAGGATCTAATTTTACTAATGAATCTAGTGCGCTAATAATTTGCTGTTCAACCAAGCCGCCCATTTCAAGCACTTTGCCACGCACTGCTTCTAATTCTGCATCATATTGCTTAAAGGTGTGTTCAGTTTGCATTATTCTTCCTTGAGGTTTTTCTCTTGAGTTTATGCTTTTTGAGGCATTTTAACCTGTCATAATACCCTTCAAATATGACAATAATATTTCAAATAATGCTTTTTAGAAATACTACCGTCAATATTATTCAGTCCTATTTATATGTTTTAACACCGTCAGCGGTGGCCAATAACAAAATATTCGCTGGTCTTGCGGCAAATAGGCCATTAGTCACTACACCAACTATTTGGTTTATTTTAGCTTCCATCGCAATTGGGTCAGTAATGGTTAAACCATGCACATCAATAATCACGTTGCCATTGTCTGTTTTAAAATCACGTAAAGCTGGCTGCCCACCTAATTTAACTAATTCGCGCGCTACATAGCTTTTAGCCATTGGCAACACTTCAACAGGTAAAGGGAACTTGCCTAATACTGGCACGTATTTACTTTCGTCACAGATGCAAATGAATTGCTTGGCGACTGCCGCAACGATTTTTTCACGCGTTAATGCACCACCACCGCCTTTAATCATGTGCATGTGCTCGGTAATTTCATCGGCGCCATCTACATAAATGTCCATACCATCTACGCTATTTAGATCAAACACTTCTATGCCATGTGCGCGTAAGCGTTGGGCTGTAGCTTCAGAACTGGCAACAGCACCGTCAATTTTATGTTTTACTTTAGCTAATTCTTCGATAAAAAAGTTTGCGGTTGAGCCTGTGCCCACGCCAATAATGCCGCCTTTTACATATTCAACGGCTGCGCGTGCTACTTGTTGCTTTAATTCGTCTTGGGTATATGCCATTTTTAGTTAAATCCTTATTTTTTCTTTATAATTGCAAACATCTACCACTATACACTGCATGGTAATGATTGAAAATTACCTAATGCATGCCAAAGACTCACCATGAATGACTCAGCACTGACTATTAACGATTATTTGAATAAAATAAAAACATCACTTGTGTATGATGTGGCAAAAATAACGCCATTAGAATTGCAGCCAAATTTATCAAAACGCATACAAAACACGGTGTTATTAAAGCGTGAAGATATGCAGCCAGTTTTCTCATTTAAGCTACGTGGTGCTTACAACAAAATGGCACATTTGCCTGCCGATGTGCTGGCAAGGGGCGTTATCGCTGCCTCCGCGGGTAATCATGCACAAGGCGTGGCATTAAGCGCGCAAAAGCTTGGCTGTCGTGCGGTTATTGTTATGCCAACTACTACGCCACTCATTAAAATTAATGCAGTTAAAGGACGTGGCGCTGAAGTGGTACTGTTTGGCGATAGTTATTCTGATGCTTATACGCGTGCACTTGAACTTGAAAGAACTGAAGGTCTGACTTTTGTTCATCCTTA
>JBEDKX010000089.1:0-4826 GCA_041171965.1 Pseudomonadota bacterium
GTTGGGCCATTGTGCGTAACAAAAATAAGCTCTTTTTTCTGGCTATCTGCGTTGCCTTTTTTTGAGTTATCGTCTGATTGTGTACAAGCAGTCAGCAGAAAGGTGACAGCTAATGATATTAACAAACCCAACAGGAGATTGTTTTTTTTGTAAGGAGTGGCAGTGAGATTTAGCAGAAAGTGCATTAAAAAGCCTAGCGCCAGCGCTCAGTTATTTGGCCATTATTTGCAATAAGCACTGCGTCAACGAGGCTGTAGAAAATGCCATGCTCGACTACGCCAGGTGTGTTGTTGATAAGGTTATTCAATGCTTTTGCATCAATATTTTTGTCGAACTTCATATCGAGTACGTAGCTACCATGCGAGGTTACCCAAAAGCCATCTTTAGCCGTATTAGGGCGTAAATTACCTTTTGCGCCAGCGTCATGTAGACTTTTTTTGGCAAGTTGCCAAGCAAACGGAATGACCTCAATTGGAATGACAAAGTTTTGCCCGATGTGATTGACTAGTTTACTTTCATCGGCTACAACAATAAATTGCGTCGCCGCTTTGGCTAGTAATTTCTCTTTGACTAAATCGCTACCGCGGCCTTTAAGTAAGGTCATATCTGGTGTAACTTCATCTGCACCATCTACATATAAATCAATGTAGCTAATATGTTCTAAGGCAATAATAGGTAAATGTAATGATTGCGCCATATTTGCGCTAACAGTGGAACTAGCTACAGTGCTAATTTTTAAGCCTTCATCACGTTGGCGACGCGCGAGTTCTTCAATAAAGTAATTGGCAGTAGAGCCTGTTCCTAGGCCGATAAGCATACCGTCTTTTACATAAGTTGCTGCTTGTATAGCGACTAATTGTTTGTCGTTCATAGCGGACCTCAGCGGATATTAGCACTTAATATTAGTGCGCTATCATAACGCGATTAAGTCTTTTTAGGCATAAAAAAAGGAGCCGTTGGCTCCTTTTTGCTTAAACACTGCAAGGCCGTTATTAACCTTTGCAAAAGTTTAATGAGCTTATTTCAATACACGGTTTCTATATTCACCAGTACGCGTATCAATTTCAATTTTGTCGCCTGTACTACAGAATAATGGCACTGGGAACTCATGGCCAGAAGCGATTTTAGCTGGCTTCATTACTTTACCTGAAGTGTCGCCTTTAACTGCTGGCTCAGTGTAAGTGATTTCGCGCACTACAGTGGTTGGCAATTCTACTGAAATTGGTTTTTCGTTATAAAAGCGAATATCTACCGCCATACCATCTTCAAGGTACGGTAAGCTGTCTGCCATGAACTCTGCATCTACATCGTACTGGTTATATTCAGCATCCATAAACACATAGCTAGGATCAGCAAAGTAAGAGTAAGTCGCTTCTTTTTTCTCTAGAACAACCACTTCAAATTTGTCACCAGCGCCGTAAATTGTCTCGCTAGGCGTATCAGTTAACAAGTTTTTAAATTTCATTTTTACGACAGCAGTGCTGCGGCCAGATTTAGTATATTCTGCCTTAACCACTACCAATGGGTCAGTGCCGACCATAATGACGTTACCGGCGCGAAGTTCTTGTGCTGTTTTCATAAATTGCCCTGCTAAGTTAAGTTTTTAATTGATAATTTTACTGCGTGCATAAATTTGATTGTACGCAAATCGGCAAATTATACCTTATTTTTAGCCAAGTTTTCACTAAAAATCACCAGCTTTGTAGCAAGGTCTGGCTGTTGAGTAAGAGCCATTGAAGCTCGTTTAGCATAATTTTGTACCGCTGGTAGCTGTTCAATTAAGTGCTTTATTGGCATCTGTGTTGTTGTATTAGCGCTTGACCAAGCGAGTTGCGATTCATTTATTAGGGCACTTACTTCTGACGTGGCAGCGTTTAGGTATAAATCTAAAAATGCCTTTAGTTTTAGAATATGGGTTTCATCGGTTTGAATATAAGGTTGCCAAATAAATGGTTTTTCTGCCCAAATGGCACGTATCCAGCTATCTTCTCCGCGTACAAAGTTTAAATCACACGCCCATAACAAGCAGTCATAATCCGCTTGAGATAAAAATGGCAGTAAGTGTATGGTTAAATTTCCTCTGTGTATTTCATTCAAATTATGTTGCTGAATATCGACTAGATTTTCAAGGCTGGTGGCAATTGAGCTGTTCAATGGAATAAATAGCTTTATACACTTATTTGTAGCGACTAATGATTCAATTAAGCCGGAGATGTTAGCCTCTGCATAACAAAATAATGATATTTTGACCGTGTCAACGGTTAAATCATTCGCGCTGCAAATGCCAATCTTCTGCCAAAATTGAAATTGCTTTTCTTGACTGTTCGTAAAAATATTGTGTTCAGTAATTAATTTTCTTTCGCGAATCAAGCCGCCAGTGTCGTCTTTAAAGCCTGGAAAAAAATAATGCTTGGTAATAGCTAATGTAGCATGTGGTGAAGGCTTAGCATGAAAGTCACTGACCCATTTTTCTGCAGAAAGATATTCTAAATTAATCCAGATGGAATCTTGCTGCACCATTTTTTGAAGATAAAATTCTGGCAGTGTGCAAGAGAAAGTTTCTAGCACCACATCAGCAACATCTGTGGTATCCGTATTTTTTAGACTAGGCCAAGCACAAACTTCCACGCTATTAATTAATTGAGATTGCTTGCTAATATCTAAGCTGGGGATGATTTTTTTTGCACTTGCCATATCATTAATCAACAAACGTATCGTTAAATTATGTTCATGAGCTAGTTGCTGGCTTAAGCGCCAGCACACACCTATGTCACCATAGTTGTCGACAATTTTGCAGAAAATATCCCAGCGATTGTTTTTAGTATGAAGCATACAATTGTTTGTTTTTAGACTGCAGGTATTTGATATTGCACATCAATAATTTCATATTGCTCTTCACCGACCGGTGTGGTGACTTTGATAATGTCGCCGATTTGCTTACCCAGTAATGCTTTAGCTAATGGCGAAACCCAGCTTATATAGCCTAACGATGGCTCTAATTCGTCTTTTCCGACAATGCGGTAGTGGTGTTCAATATCGTCTTTTAGTGAAAATAGTGTGATCCACGCCCCAAAAAATACTTTTTCTAAGCCCTGCTGCGTCGCAGGGTCGACAATGACGGCTAAATCCATACGTTGCATTAAAAAGCGTAAACGGCCATCTATTTGGCGCAAACGCCTTTTGCCATAAATGTAATCACCATTTTCACTTCTATCGCCATTGCCAGCTGCCCAAGAAACGACTTTAACCAAGGCTGGACGTTCAACTTTTAGAAGTTCATTAAACTCAGCCTCAAGCTTGGCGTGACCTTGAGGGGTGATGTAATTTTTTTCGTCGGCCATTATTATAAAAACGGTATGTTGAATTGTATTGAAATGTTTTTTTAGAGATTGTTGGCAGTGCTATTCTAATATTTGTAGATCTTTAACATAGTAAGCTGTTTCACCAAAGCATGAAGAAGGAATGCCTTTATGTTCCTCGTAATGAATTTTCACTCTTTTACCTAGTGAGTCATTTACTTTGCTAACGATGGCTTTATCTTTAACGGTGAAAACAAACTTCTCCGCCTGTGTCCCTGGCATAGAAACTAAGACAATTTCACCTTCCCATGTTTTGCAAACATAGCCTTTAAGCGAAAGTTTTTGTATATAACCGGCACGTTCGCCAGATGAATATACCCAGTTTAAACTTGCCCATGTGTATAAGGCGAAGACTGCGCCAGCCATTATTACAAGCAATAGTACATATTTAATTAAACTTTTTAGTTGTATCAATATAGTGTCCTTTTGTACTTTTTAGTAGGCAGTTTTTCTATTAATAGAACTTGGCCAATCTGTGTTGTTAAAGCTACGGTAATATTAATTAAAATGACGCCAACGTTAATCGGCGAATGCGACTATTTACTTTGAATCGCCTTCAAATCGTCAATAATTTGCTGAGAATGTTTTGAGGTATCAACGCTAGTGTAAATTTTAATGATCTTACCGGTAGGACTAATTAAAAATGTGTAGCGCTTTGCAATTTTAATTACAAAAAAATTACTTAGTGCATTGTAGCTATCAGCCACTTTCCCGTTCGTGTCTGCCAGTAGTGCAAAGGGTAAATTATATTTTTTTGCAAATTCGTCATGTGATTGGCTGTTATCAACACTAATGCCAACTACCTTTGCGCCCAACTTTTCCAGTTGCGTCATATCATCTCTAAAGTGACAAGCTTCCTTGGTGCATCCTGGGGTGTCATCTTTTGGGTAAAAGTATAGCACTAGATATTTACCCGCATAATCGGACAAATAATGCGTTTGCCCTTGCGCATCGTTTAGTGTAAAGCTTGGGGCATCGTCTCCAACTTGCAGCCTATTATTGGCATTTGCGTAGCTGCGATAACCAAAAATGGCTAATAATAAAGCGGCAAGATAAAAAAATATTTTAATAGTATTGATTCGGTTGGCGTTACTATAAATATTGCATCTTTAATTGGGCACAATACCATTCGTAAGCTAGTCATGGGAACGGCGAATCGGAATGCAACAGAACAAGAATTAATTAAAATGGAACAACTAGCAAAGCAAGCAATGGAAGACGGCGCTGCTGGCATGTCTACAGGCTTAATTTATATTCCTGGTACTTATGCGCCTACTTCGGAAATTGTAAGGCTAGCTAAAGTAGTGTCCAATAATGGAGGTGTGTATTCTTCACATATTAGATATGAAGAAGATAAGGTTGTGGATGCAATTAATGAAGCAATTAATATTGGTCGTGAAGCAAATATTCCAGTTGAAATATCACATTTTAAAGTTAGTGGGCAAAATAATTGGGGAAGAAGTAAGG
>JBEDKX010000090.1:0-4792 GCA_041171965.1 Pseudomonadota bacterium
ATAATTAATAGCACAAAAAATTAGGCTTAAACCACTGGCTCACCGCTATTATTATAATTAAAAATAGAAAAATACATTATGGCCACCAAAAAATTGAGCAGTGCCACACCCGTAACGACCGCCGACGCTACTGAAAAGTCGTCTGATAAGTCGTCTGAAAAAATAGCT
Organism: Pseudomonadota bacterium; assembly: GCA_041171965.1. Classification (GTDB taxonomy): domain Bacteria; phylum Pseudomonadota; class Gammaproteobacteria; order Burkholderiales; family Methylophilaceae; genus Methylotenera. Next base: position 169 of record JBEDKX010000090.1, read on the forward strand.
AAAAAAACCACTAAAAACACGCAGAAAAATATCGGCAGTCAGCTAGACAAAAACGAAAACAGCGACAACAAAATTGCCACCCACTTCCCCATCATTGGCATGGGTGCTTCTGCTGGAGGCTTAGAAGCTTTTGAGCAATTCTTTAGCCATGTAGCAGAAAATTGCGGCATGGCTTTTGTGTTAATTCAGCATCTTGATCCTAACCATAACAGTATGCTTGGCGAAATATTGCAACGCAGCAGCCGTCTGCCAATCTGCGAGGCAGAAGATCAAATGCAAGTGTTGCCGAACAATGTCTATATCATTCCGCCCAACCGTGACATGGCAATATTTAACGGAAAACTACAAATAAACATCCCTATTGAGCCACGCAGTCAGCGCTTACCAATCGATACGTTTATGCGCTCATTAGCAGATGAGCGCGGCGAAAGCGCCATCGGCATCGTACTTTCCGGCACTGGTACGGACGGCACTTTAGGCTTACGTGCGATTATAGGGGCTGGTGGTATTTCACTGGTGCAATCGCCAGAAACCGCTAAATTTAATGGCATGCCTTGTAGCGCGATTCATGCTGGTTACGCCAGCTATGTATTGGCCGCAGCAGAAATGCCCGAAGCACTAATGGGCAATTTACATCATTTGATTGCGCCACCAGAAGGTCCTTCTCCGTTGAATATTAGCAGTATAGAGCGGATTTTAATGACTTTACGTAGCACTAGCGGCCACGACTTTTCTCAATACAAGAAAACCACCATCACCCGCAGAATTGAGCGGCGCATGTCTATTCACAGTATTGATGATGCTAACGTCTATGTGCGCTTTCTTAAAGAAAACCCCGCCGAAGTACAGGCTTTGTTTAAAGAATTGCTGATTAATGTCACCAGCTTCTTTAGAGATCCTGATGTTTTTATTGAGCTTAAACACAATATATTGCAACAATTTTTGGCAGATAAAGACGAAGGCTATGTTTTTCGGGTATGGATTGCCGGTTGCGCCACCGGTGAAGAAGCCTATTCCATGGCCATTATATTGCGCGAACTGATGGACGAAAACCATCATCAATTTACCACGCAAATTTACGCGACAGATTTGGATGACGATGCCATCAACACCGCGCGTAACGGACTTTATTTGCCCAATATTGCGCAAGATATTTCACCAGAAAGACTGCGGCGCTTTTTTATTAAAGAGGACGCTGGCTTTCGGGTTAGAAAAGAAATCCGCGAAATGGTGGTATTTGCCGTACAAAATGTGGTTAAGGATCCACCTTTTACCAAGCTGGATTTACTCAGCTGCCGTAATTTGATGATTTACCTAGAGCCGGTTTTGCAAAACAGGCTGATTCCAGTGTTTCATTACTCGTTAAAACCAGATGGCATTCTGATTGTTTCACCCTCAGAAAGTATCGGCAGTCATACTGAATTGTTTGACCCAATCAATCGCAAGTATAAGATTTATCGAGCAGCGCGCAGCTTAGTGTCCAGAAAAAAACTATTGACGAGTAGTTTGGCATGGGGCTCTGCCGCTGGCATCAAATCGGTAGGCGTGGAAGTTACTAAACCAACTAGCGCAAACTTTGCCGAGCTGGCAAAACGCCTATTACTGAAGCTTTATGCCCCAGCTTCAGTGGTGACAGATTTACAAGGCAACATTTTATATGTGCACGGAGAAACAGGCCGCTACTTGCGCCCAGCACCTGGCCAAGCAACACTTAATGTCATAGACATGGCGCGTGATGGCTTACAACTGCCATTACGGACTGCGATTAATGCTGCGGTAGTCGAAGGTATAGCGACCATCAATAAAGAGCTGACAATTAAAAGTAATGACGAGGCTTACCTGATTAATTTTAGCTTACGTAAACAGGCCGGCGCAGAAGCCAGCGAAGGTGTTTTACTGTTAAGTTTTCAGGATATTACCCGCATAGCGCCTAGCAAAAATAAGCGGCGCTTAACTAGCGTTGACAGCAGTGCACAATTGCGTATTGATGCGCTAGAGCTCGAATTGACTAACACCAAGGAAAGCTTGCAGGCCACTATAGAAGCGCAGCAAATCAGTAACGAAGAAATGCTTTCCAGCAACGAGGAAATGCAGTCTACCAATGAAGAAATGCAATCGACTAATGAAGAACTAGAAACTTCAAAAGAGGAGCTACAATCGGTTAACGAAGAGCTTATTACCGTGAATGCCGAGCTACAAACCAAAATAGAGCAATTGTCTGACATGCAAAACGACATGAAAAATTTGCTCGACAACGTCAATATCGGCATTATTTTTCTAGATCAGCACTTGCAGATTCGGCGCTTCACGCGTGAGGCAAAGCGCGCCTATCGTTTGGCAGCAACCGATGTAGGACGACATTTAGGCGACATTAAGAGCGATTTAAGTGGCGACGATTTATTGCTGCCAGCGCAAGAGGTGCTGGAAACTTTAGTGCCTTATGAACGCGAAATGCGGACGCACGATGGTGCATTACTGTTAGCGCGCATTCAACCTTATCGCAGCACCGACAATGTGATTGATGGCGTCGTCATGACGTTGACCGACATTACTGAGCGCTTAAATTCCATCACACAACAAGAAGCCTTAGAAATGGCAGAAAGTGTTGTTAACACCGTGCGCGAGCCACTCATAGTTCTGAATAGCACCTTACAGATTGTGGCAGCTAGCCACTCTTTTTACCAAACCTTTAAAGTGCCGGTTAATGAAGTCATGGGCAAATACATCTACCAATTAGGTAATCAACAATGGGATATTGCTGCCTTACGTAAGCTGCTGGAAAGCGTAGTGAGTAGCGACCAAACCTTTGAAGACTACTTGGTTGAGCATGATTTTCCTGTCATTGGGCATAAAAAGATGTCACTTAATGCCCGCCGTATTGTCAGCAAGATTGGACATGCACAGCTCATATTATTAGCCATGGAGGAAGTTAAATGACCGACAAGCCAGTCTCTGCTAGAAGTAAGACCGCTTACCTTCAGCATGATAATCGTGCTGAGGCTGAATCTAATCTAGCAAAACACCCCAGAGCAAGTTTAGGCGAGACTGTTAACGCCGAGCAAATGTTGCATGAACTGCAAGTACACCAAATTGAGCTGGAAATGCAAAATAAAGCCTTACGACAAGCGCATATTGCTTTAGAAGACTCACGCGACCGCTATTTTGATCTGTTTGAGTTTGCGCCGATTGGCTACTTTACGCTAAGCGCAACGGGCTTAATTGTCGAGGTTAATTTTGTCGGTGCGGAATTATTAAAGGCAGACCGGCAACAATTAATCGGCCAGCCCTTGGCCAAATATATTGTGCCTGAAGATAGTGATCAATTTCATTTACGTCAAATGCGCTTAAACCGCGACGAAGTGCAGCAAAGTTACGACATGCAGATTAAGCGTGAAAGCGAAATTAAATGCTATGTTCATGTCAATGCGCTGCGCGTGACAAAAGACGATGGCACACTGAATTTTAGAATAACGTTAACCGACATTAGCAAAACTAAGCTGATGGAACAAGATTTGCGCCTTGCTGCCAGTGCTTTTGAGGTGCAAGAAGGCATGATTATTACCGATAAACAAAGTAAGATTATTCGCGTAAACCAAGCTTTTGTTAAATTAACTGACTACTGTGCTGATGATGTAATTGGTCATAACGGTACATTTATCACTGAAAAATCACAATACCCAGAGTCTTTCAAATCGATTATTGATCGCGTTAGCCCACTTAAATGCTGGCAAGGTGAAGTATGGAGCCAACGCAGAGATGGTGTTGTTTTTCCATGCTTAGCCTCGGTCACTGCAGTGTTAGATAATGAAGGGCGTATCAGCAATTATATAGGCTGTTTTTATGATATTACCCTGCAGAAACAAGCTGAGAAAATACTGCTAGAGGAAAAACAGCGCCTAGAAATGCAGGTAGAGAAAACTAGCACTGAATTAAGCAGCATCAAAACAGAATCTGAAGAGGTCAATACTGCGCTGAAAGTATTAATAAAAATGCGTAACACTGAAAACGTGGCCGCTAAAAGCCTGTTAAAGGATGAACTTAGTTTAGAGGTTTTACCTTTTATAGAAAAACTAAAGCAAAATAATCAGGATGTTAGGCAAGTACGGCTGGTTAATACACTAGAAGCGAATCTGCAACGTTTAGTCAGCACTTATGGTAGCCCTACCACGATTAGTGCATCGTTAAAAAACCTAACCCCTAAAGAAATTCAAGTGGCAACCATGGTGAGAGAAGGCTTTTCAACCAAAGCCATTGCTTCCACACTAGCACTTTCGCCGGAAACTATTAGTATTCATCGAAAAAACATCCGCAGAAAAATTGGCCTAGACCGTAAAGACAAAAACCTGCGTAGCCACTTAATGGTGTTTGATAACACTTAATTCCCCACGCTTAAATTAGCGCTCAAATAAGCACATAAATAACCATTAATGGTTGAATAATATAACCATTTTATGCTTACTCTTTACATCTGCACCTAATCACACTTTCAGACTACTATCAAAAGATCAGGCTTGTATTTTTTTATACTTTAGTATAAATTTACACTTAATCCGAAAAGATATTTAACGCACCGCAAAATCACTGCGCCACGTTAAATATGCGCCCATTATTTTTGTACTTAATT
>JBEDKX010000091.1:0-4786 GCA_041171965.1 Pseudomonadota bacterium
GTCTTGCGTCAAATTTTCTAATCTACATTCCACCAGAACATCAAAGCCTGCGTTAATAGCTGGCGCACAACGTACAATTTTACCAATGGCTTGTTTGTTCGCATCCGTCACATCGTCGCCTATTGCGGGCATGACGATACTAGCAATATGGGCAAGTTGAGTACGGCGTTTAACTTTTCCCAAATAATGTGTACGCGCTACAATTTCTTGACCTGTATAACAACCTTTTTTATAGTTAATCGCATTGAGTGCATCTAAATTCAGCATTTGCGGTACAAACTCTTCTTGGGTTTTAAGGCTAACTTCAGGAATTCCAGCCTGTATTTCCAGCCATTCCCAGCAATCTGCGCCTACTGGTTTAGCTACTTCAGTTAAAGCATTCCAAATAACAGGCGCGTTGAGCACATCTGTGAAAATTTCATATCTAGGTGTAGCGCCAGCTAGTTTGATAATAGCGCCATTATCCATGCTGACTAGTGCGTAATCTGTTTCAGGCAAGTCTTTGAAAATTGGTTTTAATAATTCAGCCGCGTTAGCACCGCTGATGCCGAATTTAATTATAGATTCGCTCACGTCAGTAATCTCAACTTTGCTACGCATGACATACATTTTGAGGCGCTTAGCAATACTTTCAATCAACTCTTTAGGCATTTGCAAATGCACGTGATCATAGTGAGAAAATGCGAAAAACAGCGCTAATAAGCGGCCTTTTGGGCTGCAATAACCGGTGTAATGGGCATTATTGCCATCTAATAACTTAATATCGTTGGTTACTTGACCTTGCAAAAATGTAATTACGTCAGCGCCTCTTAATTCCAGCAATCCTAGGTGCGATAAGTCACAAATAACAGTATCATTAACAAGCGCTTGACGCTCGGCAATCGGGTCACCAAAGCGTATGACTTTGCCACCCTCGATAATTACACTTTGCTTGAGTTCTAGGGTGTTATTTGATTGAAAGTTCTGCAGAAATTGATGCCATTGTTGCATGTGCGTGCTAACCTTAATTAAAATATCTATACGAGAGTAATATGCAGCCGATCCAGCTCTATATCAAGCCTTCTATGCTGGCAAGTGGCTTGTTTACACTAATGAGTGCTGGTGCTTGGTGTATTGTAATGCTGTTGGCTTTTTCTTGGCAGCTTAAGTTGCTGTTAAGTGTAATGATTATACTTTCGGCCATTTATGCAGTGCTCTGCTACGGCTTATTGTTGTTACCTTGGTCTTGTATTGCACTACAAGTTAATATGATAAGCCAATTGCAGCTAGTGTTCAAAAATGGAAAAATATTGGACGTGATAGTGCTAGCTAATAGTGTGGTGACGCCATATTTAACCGTAATTAATTACTCTGTAACAGAGACAAATTTATTACAAAAGCTAATACATAAGTTATATCGTCCACATCTCGTGCTCTTTGTAGATGCGGTAAATACAGATGCTTATCGACATTTACGAGTTTGGCTACGCTGGGCGCATGCTAGTCAACTAGACTGAAATTTCTAAATTTCTAAATTTTAATTTTTAATGGGCTAAATTGCTAGTTGCTTGGCCTTAGCTGACTTACGTCTATTTATAAAAACATGCCATTGCGTTGTTAACTCTTTAATCGGATGTTTAGGCATATAGGCTAATATGAATAATAGGCCAGCTAAGCCAGCTAAAATGTAGCGAATTTCATAGCCAGCTTTATCACGCCTAGCTGGTTTTTGTTTTTTCATTGCAGTTAAAACATCCTGTACACCATCACCACGTACATAAAATCCATTTACTTCTTTAGCTAGCGTTGTTAAATAAGTTTCTTCTAACTTAGACATATAGCGATCACTTTCGCCACCGGCTACGCTGTCATTGCGGGTGCCAATATTCGCTTCACTAATTTGTGCGATACCTGGTTGCATGGCAAAACTTTCACCAGACCAATAGCCAATTAATTGATTATGTTCATCTAACTTGGGAATAGGAGAACCTTTGTCGCCACCTATACCAACAAATAGCCAACCTTCGCCACCTTGAAAGGCAGTTAAATCTTGTGTGTTAAATACATGTAATTTAGGCGCTTCTTCACCATCAGTAAAAAATACTACCTGAGCAGGCTCAGGTAGGGAGCGTATCGTTCTGGCTAAATTTGGCATGCTATTACGAATGCGACTATTGCCAGACCAAGCCGTACGCCAATCGAGGTGATCTACTGTGTCATTGATCGCGTCGAAATTTTCACAAACTTCAATAGGTGTGTACAAGGCAGCAACACTTACACCTGCAAATAAACCAATGCTGACATTAGTGCCGCAGGGTAATTCGCCGATGAGTTTATGAAGTGTATCTTGCATAAATTCCATGCGGCTAGCTGGTTTGCCATTTAAACTTTTATCAATCACATTCATGCTTTGTGAAATATCAGCCACTAGCATATAGCTGTAAATATCGCGTTTAATCGGTATTTTTGGATTAAATAGCGCGATAATTAATAACAGTAGTGCACCTAATAACAGTGCAGCATCATGCCTATGTCTAAAATAATTAACTAATTTATGCATTATGGCAATCCAACTGGGATGCTTCCCATAATTAAACCTGGCGTGTCACTTTCGCCTACCCCTGGCGTTGGCGTGCCTGGTAACATGGTCAAAATTCTATCCATATTATGTCGCGCATCCCAAAACGAATTGTCTAGGCGCAAAGATTGCTGATAAGCCGTTTTTGCTTGGCGGAACAAATATTCAGCTTCATCACGAACAGTCATATTTGCACCATTAATGACTAGCCCACGTCTAAAGAAAATATTGCCTAAATTATATTGAATCGCCGATTTTTGAGTGTTGTTGGCTTGGTTGATTGCTTTGTTAAATAATAAAGTTGCTTCTTTGTAGCGTTCATTTTTAGCTAGCCAAAATGCTGTTGAAAACTTAGCTTCAAAGCTTTGTCTGTCAGTTTCCGGTGGCAATCCAACACTTACCGCAGCATTAAACGCATTGATTTGGTTAATCCGCGTAACTAGGTAAGCTAAGTTTAGAGCTGAACTTATGCTGATGATTAGCAATAACCAGGTGATTTTTTTGACTGAAAAGAAACGGCTGATTTTAGCTAGCCCTGTTCTCAATAAAATCAGGTTAAATGACCCGCTTGATTTTTCATTCGTGTTTAATGAGTTTAGTGCCATGTTTTAACCTCTAGATATTTCACACCCAATAATAAGCTAATCATTAACGCGGCAATGATAAAGCAAAAGTTGGAGTAATCGCGACCAGGAATCTTTTCAAAATATTTGATGGCTTTCTTTTCGCGATTATTAATGTCATTCATTGCTAATTGTAATGATTTTGGATCTTCCGCTTCATAGGCTTTGAACGGCGACCTTAATGTCTTGAAAAAATCATTAAGCTCAATTTCTGGTGGTAATGCGGCATTTTCTATACGTACATACTTGGTATCAAAAATACTCAATCCTCCAGGTTGGTGAAGCACAATCCAATAAAGGCTTATATGCAATCGATCAAACCAATCTTTAATTTTTTGTTGGGTATTGGCATCAATTCGGCCAGCGCCATCTGAGATTAAAATTAGTGCACGCGAACCTGAATCTGGTATTTTGTCGAATAACGCCGCGCCGCTAGTTAGTCCGCTACCAATATTTGTCTGAAAAAGTGCATTACCACCAGTTGCTTGTACTGCTGCAATAATGGCTTTTTTATTCTCGGTTAAAGGTAAAACATACATGGCTGAGTTACTAAAGGTAATCATACCGAACATATCTTGCTGACGAGATTTTACAAAATCGGTGATTAATCTGGCAGCTGCCACCGATTTTGTTTCGCCAACAATAGAATTGCCTGTGCCACTACTGCCGCCTGAAAATGGATCGTCCATACTCGCGCTGCGGTCTAGCACTAAGGTTATTTGTGCGCCAACACCAATCCGCTCAATTTTTTGCTCATTAGTATGCGGTGCAGCTAATCCGATAATGATAAATACCAGCGTTAATACTGCCAGCACTTTTAGTAATAAGCTGATTAAATCGGATAATCGGTCTGCTGGCAGCATGTCTATCCAAGAATAGTGCTTGGCGTGCGCACGTTGCAGTAGCAATGGCAAGATAGCCAGCGGCAGTAGCCAAAGTAGCCATGGTTGTGAGAACGCCATTAGTTATTTTCCTGAAGCTTGATTAGGTTTTTCTGGCGTTAAACCACGCTCACAATCTCTACAGCGTCGAGCAAAACTTTTTAGCCATTGCTGTGGATTATTGCCGACTTGATGCACTGCGTTAGGCTCAAAATACACTTGGCGTGATAGGCTGAAGAACAGTTTAATCTCATCAGCCATTGGTGCGAAATTGGGCTTCTGAGCAATAAACAGCGTTACGTTATTGCTAAATACACTCATGTTCGCGCTGCTATTTAGTGAAGCGTGTATTTTTGATACAGCTTGTTTTAAACCTTCCGGTGTTGCTGGTAACTTACCGAGCGCACGATAGGTTTTTGCAAAGGTACCGCCCATGCGAGGCAACCAAGCACCTTGGCCTAGAATATAAAGTAAACCTAGTAAACTAATTGCAAGAAAGCCTATAGATATTTTTAGTGCTTTCTTTTCCTTAACATTACTTAATAATAGTGGTCCGCGTAGTGGACTCATATTGTTTTCAATCTTAACTTGGCCAAAAATTGCAATCGGTGAAATGGCAATATCAAGGCTAGGTATGCGATATTTAACTAAGTCTTGACTGTTTTTTGTGTTGATTAAATTGAGGTATTCCGGCCCTAAAGCCGCATTTTTTGCCACAACGTTAT
>JBEDKX010000092.1:0-4751 GCA_041171965.1 Pseudomonadota bacterium
CTTGCGCTGATTGCGCTTGATCCTGAAAGTGGAGCCGTGCGCGCACTCGTTGGTGGATTTGATTTTAATCGAAGTAAATTTAACCATGTGACCCAAGCTTGGCGTCAGCCAGGCTCTAGTTTTAAGCCATTTATTTATTCTGCGGCATTAGAAAAAGGCTACACACCGGCAACTATTGTAGAGGATGGGCCGCTCAATTTTTCAGCGGCTGAAACAGGTAGTCAGAATTGGTCTCCACAAAATTACGAAGATGGCTTTGAAGGCCCAATACGTTTAAGAGAAGCGCTGGCTAAATCAGTGAATACGGTAGCAATTAGGATGTTACAAGCTATTGGGCCTAACTATGCCCAAGATTATATTACCCGTTTTGGTTTTGCTGCAAAAAACCATCCTGCCTATTTAACCATGGCGCTGGGTGCTGGCTCTGCCACGCCTTACCAAATGGCTACCGCTTATGCGGTGTTTGCTAATGGTGGTTATCTCGTAAAACCAAACTTAATTACTAAAATTGTCGATCAAAAAGGAACGGTGCTTTCAGTCACTAAGTTTGATCAAGCGGGAAATGGCGCGCCTCGTGTGATCGATGCGCGCAATGCTTTTATTATGAACTCTATGCTGCAAAGTGTCGTACGTAGTGGTACCGCGGCCAAAGCACTGCAATTAGGCAGAAGCGATCTTGCCGGTAAAACTGGTACAACAAACGATCACATGGATGCTTGGTTTGCTGGATATAGCCCAGCGCAAGTAGCTGTGGCATGGATAGGCTTTGATAAACCACGTACCTTAGGTAGAAAAGAGACAGGTGCCGCGGCAGCTTTACCTATTTGGATAAAATACATGGCTGGCGCCTTAAGGGGCGTGCCCGAGACTGGTATGGCAATGCCTGATGGCGTGATGGCAGTTAATATTGACCCAGCTACTGGCAAGAGCAATGTAAATGGCATCACTGACTATTTTTATCATGAATATCCGCCACCTGCAGGAGATGGCCATGTATCGCCAGAGTTAGATGACAATGGTGATGCTGTCGTGCCAGCGATTAACCAAGCGCAACAGCTTTTACAGCCAGAAACTAGCTTGTCAACCTCTAGCGCCAACAAAGTCGGGGCTAGTCAAGCTGTTAAAAAACCTTAAATCAGCCTCACAAAATGCCGGACAAAGTTTATTGGCTGAAGGTAAGGTTCGAATGAATTTGTGAGATAACGACTTATTTATTGATATAAAAAGTATATGTGATGGCGAGAGAGAAACCTCAACAATTACGGCAATTAATAGCACAGAAAGCCGCAAAAATGATGGCGGAAGAGGGTATCTCTGACTTTGCTTACGCCAAAAAAAAGGCTGGTCGCCAAGTGGGAGAGATTGACAATAATGCGCTACCGTCAAACGGTGAGGTTGAGCAAGCGCTTAAACTTTATAATGCATTATTCTTAAGTGACGAACAGCCAGTACGGCTACTTAATATGCGTAAAAGTGCGTTATTCACTATGCAATTACTAGAAAGATTCGACCCATACTTAACTGGCGCAGTGCTGGACGGGTCGGCCGGTTTAGGCGCTGAAACAGATATTCATTTGTTTGCCGATAGTTTAAAAGATGTGGAAATGTTTTTGCTGAACAAAGATATTCCCTTTGAAACAGACGACAAACCGAATCGTGTGACAAACGATACTAGGCGTGATAAAAAAGTTGCCAGTCGCAAAAAAACACCAGTTTTTACACTAGAAACAGACTCTGGGGTAATTAAACTAAGTGTATTTTCCGTAGATGAGATTAGAGTTGCGACCAAACGAGCGGCGGATGGTAGTGCTGCACAACGCGCTGGTATTGAGCATGTTAAGCTGTTGTTAAATCAGTAGTAAGGAAGTGATAGAAGATCATCACGGTATTTGAGTGTAAACAATTACTGACTGCGCAAACTAGAGTTTACGCAGCAGAATTATTTTGCTTTAACTAGCTTTTAACCAACGCGCTACATCCATGGCAAAGTAAGTCAAAATGCCATCAGCACCAGCACGTTTAAATGCCAACAAACTTTCCATTACACAGGCGCGTTCATCTAACCAGCCGTTCTGCGCGGCCGCTTTAAGCATGGCGTATTCGCCACTGACTTGGTAAGCGAAAGTCGGTACGCCAAATTCATCTTTTACGCGGCGCACAATATCTAAATATGGCATGCCTGGCTTCACCATCACCATGTCAGCACCTTCTTCTATATCTAAGCCGACTTCTTTAATGGCTTCGTCACTATTCGCTGGATCCATTTGGTAGGTGTATTTGTTGCCTGAGCCTAAATTGCCCGCCGAACCGACGGCATCGCGAAATGGGCCGTAAAATGCTGATGCATATTTGGCTGAATAAGCCAAAATCTTCGTGTGAATATTGCGCGTGCTTTCTAAAGCCTCACGGATTTGGCCAATACGGCCATCCATCATGTCGCTAGGTGCGACGATATCAGCACCGGCGTTAGCATGAGAAATAGCCTGCTTAACCAACACCTCTATGGTGTCGTCATTGAGCACATAGCCATCGGCATCAATTAAACCATCCTGGCCGTGCGTGGTATAAGGGTCTAAGGCGACATCGGTAATAATGCCCAACGTAGGATGTGCTGCTTTAAGGGCTGCAACAGCACGTTGCACCAAGCCATCAGGATTAAATGCCTCTGCGGCGTCTAAACTTTTAAACTGACCATCAACTACCGGGAATAATGCGATGGCAGGAATGCCCAATTGCACGCATTCCGCGGCAGTTTGTAATAACACATCTATGCTTTGGCGTTTAACCCCTGGCATAGAGGCGACTTCTTCAATACGATTTTCACCGTCTAAGACAAATACCGGGTAGATTAAATCATCGGTAGTGAGCACATTTTCACGCATCATACGGCGAGAAAATTCATCTTTACGCATACGGCGTGGGCGGGAATAGGGATAGCTCATATTGATTGCCTCAACTTTATAATTTATTTCATCGTACTTATTGTAATCTTCGTCATACCGACGAAAGTCGGTATCTAGCTTCGTTAAAATGTGTCACCAAAAAGCCACTGGATTCCGTCTCAAGCACGGAATGACAAGCAAGTTTATCTATAAAAAATCATCCAAAAACCCTTGCCAATTCAGCGCCCGGGTCAGGCTGACGCATAAACGCTTCACCCACCAAAAACGCTTGCACATCATTATCACGCATTAGTTTCACATCTTCTGGGGTAAATATGCCCGATTCGGTGACAACAAAACGGTCTTCTGGCAGTACTTTTAATAAGTCTAAGGTTGTTTGTAGCGACACTTCAAAAGTACGCAAATTACGATTGTTAATGCCGATTAACGGTGTGTCTAACTGCAAGGCTAACTCAAGCTCGTCAGCATCATGTACTTCTACCAAGACCGCCATACCTAATTCATTGGCTAATAATTCTAAAGCTTGCATTTGCTTAAGTTCTAGCGCCGCTACAATTAATAACACACAATCAGCGCCCATCGCACGTGCTTCAAATATTTGGTAAGGATCTATCATAAAGTCTTTACGCAACACCGGTAGTTTGCACGCCGCACGTGCTTGCCTTAAGTATTCTGCAGAACCTTGAAAATATTCTGCGTCAGTGAGTACTGACAAGCACGCTGCACCGCCTTTCTCATAGCTTCTGGCAATCTGTGCTGGGTTAAAATCTTCACGAATAATGCCTTTTGACGGACTGGCTTTTTTAATTTCAGCAATCACCGCAGGCTTATTAGCCACCACTTTTTTGTAGATGCTGCCAACAAAATCGCGCGGTTCTGGTTGAGCTTCGGCTAGTGCTTGTAGTTGATCCAAACTTACAGCAGCTTTGCTGGCGGCCACTTCTATTTCTTTAGTGGCTAAAATTTTCTTTAAGATATCTGACATTTTTTATTTACCTGATTATGATTGCTATCACGAATTACTCGTAAATTTTACCGTTTAATTTAATCCAACCGGCTTTATGTTTTCCCTGCGGATCATGGTGCGTCCAATGGATAATGCCACCCTTCGCGTTGTAAATATACTCACCACTAAATGCAATATGGTCGCCTAATTTAATATTTTCTACACGCGCCGCTAAATCTATATTGTGGACAAATAATAAAGTTTGATCCGTGCCCACTTTTACTAGAAACCGTTGGTGACGTGCACCATTAACATCATCCGCCAATACTTTTACCACTATGCCGTTATCTTCTACCCAAACTTGGCTACGTTTTTTCGCATATAAATCAGCAATAACGCTTGCGTTGGTTTGCGCAATGGCTTGCTTTGATGCGTTATCTAAAGAAGCTGGTGACTCAGCTTTTGAGCACGCCAGCAATAATAAAAAACATGCAAATAAAAACAGGTTTTTCATTAAGAGCTAGCTTTTAGATCCTCTAATTTAGCCAGCGCCATGCCGTTATCGATAACTTCCGCGGCTTTATTAATGCCTGCCTGTAAGTTATCTACAATGCCTGCCACATAAATAGCGGCACCGGCATTTAGTAGCACTATATCTCTGGCTGCTCGCTGATTTAGATTATCACTTTTGCCATTAAGTACATCTAAAACCATGGCTTTCGACTCATCTGCATTTTGCACTTGTATGGTGCTTAAGTTATGGTGTGACATGCCAAATTGGCTAGGATTCAGAGTGTACTCAGTCACTGTGCCATTTTTCAACTCTGCCACAAAGGTATCGCCAGTAAATGAAATTTCATCCATGCCGTCAGCACCATGCACTACCATGACATGAGTACTGC
>JBEDKX010000093.1:0-4728 GCA_041171965.1 Pseudomonadota bacterium
GTCCATCGGCGGTTAGAATAGGCTTTTAGCAGACATTCGAAAGTTTTCTTTGTATATATCTCAACAAATCGCCGCAAATGCTGTGAATCAAGTGTTATCCGGTCGTAATCTTACTTTAGCATTGCCAGCAGCTTTGGCTGCTTTTCCTAATGCTACACCGCAGCAACGCGGTGCGGCACAAGATTTAAGTTATGGCACTTTGCGCTTTTATGGTGAAATTGATGCTTATTTATCGCAACTGTTAGAAAAACCGCTCACAGACGATCGTATTCATACTTTGTTATTGGTGGCGGTTTATCAATTACTGCACGACAAAGCCGATGCATTTACGGTAGTTAATCAGGCGGTATACGCCGTGAGTGAGCTTAAACGGCCTGTGCCTAAAAGCTGGGCTAAGGGTTTAGTGAATGCTATTTTGCGTAATTTCTTACGTCAAAAAGACCAGCTAGCGAAAACTTTACCTAGCAGCGAAGTAGCCACTTATTCCTACCCGCAATGGTGGATTAACAAACTCAAGATGCAATATCCTGATCATTGGCAAAGTATGTTGCAAACCGGCAATACGCATCCACCAATGACTTTACGGGTAAATACGCAAAAAATCAGCATTGCTGACTATATGCAGTTATTAACACGCCAAGATATTGAAGCTACGCACATCGGCGGACAAGCGGTGACTTTAACCAGACCACAACCAGTAGAGAAAATCCCAGGCTTCACTGACGGGATAGTTTCTGTGCAAGACTACGGCGCACAATTAGCTGCCTATTTATTAGATTTAAAGCCTGATTTTAAAGTACTAGATGCTTGTTGTGCACCTGGCGGTAAAACCGGTCATGTTTTAGAGTTGGCGAATGTTGCACTAACTTCACTTGATAGCGATGAAGCGCGTTTGCAACGCGTACAAAGCAATTTGGATAGACTAGCATTTTCGGCTAATTTAGTGGTTGGTGATGCATCTTCAACAAGTTGGTGGAATGGCCAAAGTTTTGATAGAATTCTAGCCGATGTCCCTTGCACTGCCTCTGGCATAGTTAGACGCCATGTGGATATTAAATGGTTACGACGCGAGGCTGACATTGCCTCTTTTGCTGCCCAACAAGCTAAAATTCTGCCGAGTTTATGGCAAATGCTGGCTAAGGGTGGTAAATTACTTTACGTGACATGTTCTGTTTTTAACGAAGAGAATCAAGCCCAAGTGGATAAGTTTTTACTAAACAATACAGATGCCACGCAATTGCCTTTTGAGTTGCCAGAAAATCACCCACAGTCCAGTATTACACAACTGAACGGCCAGTTAATTCCTTCAACCGCACATGACGGCTTTTATTATGCATTACTGCAAAAGAATTAAACAATTTTTATTGCTATGCCTGCTAGCGACTGTCGCAACGACAGCGTTGGCTGGCAATAGCAGCATGAATATTAAAAGCGCCGAACTGGTCGCCCAAGAAGTACTTATGCGCTTAATGCGGATGTCGATATTAAATTTAGCAACGAGATTGAGCAAGCCATCATTAAGGGATTTGAGCTTAATTTTTTGGTTGAATTCCAGCTATTCTCGCCAAAAAAATACTGGTTTGATGATGAAATATCTACCGTGACGCATGAAATCACTTTAAGTTATCATGCGCTTTCAAGACAATATTTGCTGGTGCAAGATGGCCAACAAAAAACTTTTGTTACTTTAGATGAGGCAACCGACGAGTTATCTGACATTAGTAATTTAAAGGTGCTAAAGAAGTCTGCGGTTGAAAAAGGTGGAAGTTATAAAGCAGTTTTGTTAATGCGCCTAGACTATAAAAAACTACCTAAAGCCTTGCAGGTAGATAAGTTAGGCTCAGATGAGTGGAAAATAAGTTCACAACGTTTTGAATGGACGCCAAGTTTATTTAAATGAAGTACATCATATTTATCAGCGCAGGATTAGGCGTATTTTTACTCTACTTACTATCAAACGCTAGTGCGAACACTGCGGCATCTGGCGAATACTATACATTACTAGTCACACTCAATATCGTTCTAGCTGTATTTTTAGTAGCACTAATCGGCCTACAACTATTTGGTTTGTATCGAAAAATTCGCGCCCACGTCATGGGGAGTCGCTTCACACTCCGATTATTAACCACATTTGCCCTCATGGCGATTATTCCCGGCTTAATTGTCTACTTAGTTTCAGTGAATTTTTTAACGCGCTCTATCGAATCTTGGTTCAACGTAAAAGTTGAAGCGGCACTTGAGGGTGGGCTGAATTTAGGCCGCACAGCGCTAGATATTATGCTGGTTGATGTGAAAGAAAAAAGCGAAAGCATGGCCACAAGCTTAGCTTTTCAGCCAACCAACACACACTTTTCCATGTTGAACGATTTGCGTGAAAAAAGTGGCATTCAGGATGCCACTTTATTAACTGTACAAGGTAGAATTTTGGCCGTGGCGAGTAGCGATTCATCCAGTTTTTTACCAGAGCTGCCTACGAAGTCGCAGTTAAGGCAAGCACGCACACATGTACTAGCTAGCATAGAGCCTATTGGTAATAAAGGCTTGTATTTACGGGTGCTAGCGCCGGTCACTACGCAAGACCTAGCGGGTGAGACGCGTATTTTGCAATTATTGCAGCCCGTACCTAAATCACTCGCAAGTACGGCTGAAGCCGTGCAAGATGTTTATCAGGATTATCAAAAACTTTCGTATAGTCGCACGTCTTTAAGAGAGGTATTTGCCCTCACTTTAACCTTAGTGATGATGCTGGCCATGCTAGGTGCCGTGGCGATTGCGTTTGTATTGAGCCGTCGATTATCTGCGCCACTGACCGTGCTGGCAGAAGGTACCAAAGCCATTGCCAGTGGTGATTACAGCACTATGCTACCTGAGCACGGCAAAGATGAGCTGGGCGTATTGGTCAAATCATTTAACAGTATGACCCGTCAATTAAACGATGCGACCAAAGCTGCGGAGAGCAGCCGTGCCAGAGTTGAGGCTGCGCGTGGCTATTTAGAAACGATACTGGCACATTTATCATCAGGCGTAATGGCTTTAAATAAGCGCGGTGAATTACGTACGTTTAATGA
Organism: Pseudomonadota bacterium; assembly: GCA_041171965.1. Taxonomy (GTDB): domain Bacteria; phylum Pseudomonadota; class Gammaproteobacteria; order Burkholderiales; family Methylophilaceae; genus Methylotenera. Next base: position 3,069 of record JBEDKX010000093.1, read on the forward strand.
GGCAGCCGTTAATATCTTAGGCGTTTCGCTAGACGATTGTGTCGGTTTAACACCAGATGAAATTATTGCTAAGCAGACGCGATTAGATCATTTTTTTCTAGCCATTGCCTTACATATTCAACCTGACGATGCAGATAAAGAAGGCGTAAAAGAGCTTGTAAAGAGCGTGCAGAAAGATGAAATTCAAACGCAAGTTGAGTTAGCCACTGCCCAAGGCAAACAAATTTTAACCTTACGTGGCACACGTCTGCCTGATGGTGGCTATGTAGCAGTATTCGATGATGCCACCAATTTGATGCAAGCTCAGCGAGACGCGGCTTGGGGTGAAGTGGCTAGACGATTAGCGCATGAAATTAAAAACCCGCTCACGCCAATTCAATTATCAGCAGAACGCATGGCGCACAAATTAGTAAGTAAATTAGAGCCTGCTGATGCAGAAATGCTTAAGCGCTCAACCGAGACTATTGTGAACCAAGTAGATGCCATGAAGCGAATGGTCAATGAATTTAGTGAATACGCAAGGTCGCCAGCACCACAATTGGCGCGCTTAGATTTAAACAGGTTAATTAGTGAAGTCGCATCACTGTACGATTTACTAGGCGACAAAACTGCACATATACCGATTAATTTATCACTAGCGAAACAAGTTTGTAATATTAAGGGTGATAGCACTATGTTGCGGCAAGTGTTGCATAATCTATTGCAAAATGCGCAAGATGCTTTATCGGCAAAATCTCAGCCGATGATTTCCGTGAAGACTGAAGTGGTGAATAATCTACTGGTTTTAACGGTAGAAGATAATGGCGCTGGTTTTCCCACAGAAATGCTAGCGCGCGTTTTTGAGCCGTATATGACCACGAAACCACACGGTACCGGACTTGGTTTAGCGATTGTCAAAAAAATAATCGAGGAACATAAAGGTACGATTAAGATTGAAAATATAGCTCAGCCTTCAAATGTCGCCAGCACAGAAAACACAATAATTGTCAGCACCGAGAAAACTGCTTTAGAAAATGCCATTACAGAAAATATACATGTAGAGAATGCAGGCGCTATCATCACCATAAGCATTCCGTTGCTAATAGATTGAACACCGTTTTTAATAGTAATTGCTAAAACTGATTGATTGAAATTTTAAAAGATAAACCATATGGCATCAAAACGAATATTAGTAGTTGACGACGAAATAGGCATACGTGAGCTATTGCGTGATATTTTGCAAGATGAAGGCTATCACGTCCAGCTTGCAGAAAACGCAGCCGCAGCGCGTGCAATACGCCTGCAAGAGCGTCCTGATATTGTCTTGTTAGACATCTGGATGCCAGATTGCGATGGCATTAGTCTGCTTAAAGAATGGGGCAGTAGCGGCTTACTAACCATGCCGGTAATTATGATGTCTGGCCATGGCACGATTGATACTGCGGTTGAAGCGACGCGTATTGGTGCTTTTGATTTTTTAGAAAAGCCAATTGCATTACAAAAGTTATTAAAAACCGTAGGCACTGCCTTAAAACACAGCGAGCAGTTACCGAAATCCGAGATGAGTTTGGCTAGTTTAGGCAAAAGTCCAATCGTAGCCGCACTTAAAGATCGTTTAGATAAAATTGCCACGAGTGCAAGCGTTAGCCCAGGTCCAGTATTACTGATTGGCCCCAAAGGC
>JBEDKX010000094.1:0-4712 GCA_041171965.1 Pseudomonadota bacterium
AACCTGTAGGATCGGCTTTATTAAACGATAAAATAGCCAGTGTATTAGCCGACTTTTCGACTAACTTCTGACAAGCCTCAACATCCACTAAAGGCACATCACCTAATAAAATAAGGGTATCTGCATCAGCGTCTAAAAATGGTAGTGCTTGCTGCACCGCATGGCCAGTGCCAAGTTGCTCAGCCTGATTTACCCAGCTGATATTTTCATGGGTGAAGGCTTCACGGACAATTTCTCCACCATAGCCATAGACCACAATAATTTTAGAGGGCCCGAGTGCCTTAGCGCATTCAATTACGTGCGCTAAAATGGCTTTTCCGCCTATTTCATGCAGCACTTTTGGCGTATCAGAGTGCATACGCGTGCCTTTTCCGGCAGCTAAAATGACGATATTTAATTTAGGCATAACTTTTATAGTTTGTTTAGTTTGTCTGTCGTTAAAGTATAACAAAAAAGGCAGCCTAGGCTGCCTTTTTGCTTGTTTCAAACGTGCATCAATACAATTACTAGTGCGTTGTCTTGCGTAAACGTTCAATTGCTTGAATTTGTGCAAGTGCTTCAGACAATTCAGCCTGTGCTTTTGCATAATCCATATCAGAGGTTCTGTTTTGCATAGCCTCCATAGCCGCTTCTTTGGCCGCAATTGCTTTGGCTTCATCTAAATCATGGCCACGAACTGCAGTATCCGCCAACACAGTAATTAAACCTGGCTGAACTTCCAAAATACCACCTGAGATAAAAATCAAAGTCTCTTGAGCAGTATCTGGTAGTTTGATACGCAATGCGCCCGGCTTGATGCTTGTTACCATAGGTGCGTGATGTGGGAAAATACCCACTTCACCAGCACTGGCAGGCGCTACAACAAACTCGGCTTCGCCAGAGAATATTGAAGCTTCTGCACTAACTACGTCGATATGAACAGTATTTGCCATATTTTTCTCTATACTTTTCTAAGTTTTACTAAGTTTAAATTTAACTAATGATTAAATTAACTTAGTTTAAAGTTTTGGCTTTTTCTACTGCTTCTTCAATGCCGCCAACCATGTAGAACGCTTGCTCAGGCAAGTGATCGTATTCACCAGCAACAATGGCTTTAAAGCCTTTGATGGTTTCTTTTAATGGCACATATTTACCTGGCGCGCCAGTAAACACTTCAGCCACGTGGAATGGTTGTGATAAGAAACGTTGGATTTTACGTGCACGGCCAACAGCTAATTTATCTTCTGGTGACAATTCGTCCATACCCAAAATAGCAATAATGTCGCGCAATTCTTTGTAGCGTTGTAATGTAACTTGTACTGAACGCGCTACGCTGTAATGTTCTTCACCAACTACTAGTGGATCTAATTGGCGTGAAGTTGAATCTAGTGGATCTACCGCTGGGTAAATACCAAGTGAAGCAATGTCACGTGACAATACAACTGTTGAATCCAAATGCTGGAAAGTTGTCGCTGGTGATGGATCGGTCAAGTCATCCGCAGGTACATATACCGCTTGGATAGACGTAATAGAACCAGATTTAGTTGAAGTAATACGCTCTTGTAAACGGCCCATTTCGTCCGCTAGTGTAGGTTGGTAACCTACCGCTGAAGGCATACGGCCTAACAATGCAGATACTTCCGTACCGGCTAATGTGTAGCGATAAATGTTATCTACGAAGAACAATACGTCGCGACCTTCGTCACGGAATTTCTCAGCCATTGTCAAACCTGACAAAGCTACGCGTAGACGGTTGCCTGGTGGCTCGTTCATTTGACCGAACACCATAGCTACTTTTGATTCTTTCATGTTATCAAGTTTGATAACGCCAGCTTCTGCCATTTCGTGATAGAAATCGTTACCCTCACGAGTACGCTCGCCCACACCAGCAAATACTGATAAACCTGAGTGTTGTTTAGCAATGTTGTTAATAAGCTCAAGCATGTTAACGGTTTTACCTACACCCGCACCACCGAACAAACCAACTTTACCGCCTTTAGCAAACGGACAAACCAAGTCAATCACTTTAATACCAGTTTCTAGCAAGTCAACTGAAGGAGATAACTCTTCAAAAGTTGGTGCTTTTTGGTGAATCGCACGACGCTCATCACACTCAATCGGGCCAGCCTCATCAATTGGGCGACCCAACACATCCATAATACGGCCTAAAGTACCCACGCCGACTGGCACAGTAATTTGGCTACCTGTAGATTTGAACATCGCACCGCGAGAAAGGCCGTCTGAAGAGCCCATCGCAATAGTACGCACAATACCGTCGCCTAATTGCTGTTGCACTTCAAGGGTTAAGCCTTCTTCTGCTTTGCTTGATGCGTCATCAATAATTAACGCTTCAAATACTTTAGGCATTTGGTCACGTGGAAACTCAACGTCGACCACCGCACCAATAATTTGCACTACTCTACCAATTTTAGCTGTACTCATTTTTTATATCCTATTCAAACTAATCTGTTGAATGTTAATTAAATTCTTTTTAAGCTACTTTAGCCACACTTAAGATACTGCTGCCGCGCCGCCAACGATTTCTGAAATCTCTTTGGTAATTGCTGCTTGACGTGCCTTGTTGTAAATTAGTTTTAAATCACCAATTACTTCTTTAGCATTATCAGATGCAGATTTCATCGCAACCATTCGAGATGATTGCTCTGAAGCCATGTTTTCAGCCACTGCGTTATAAATTAATGATTCGATATAACGCATCATCAAGTTATCAACTACAGGCTTAGCTTCAGGCTCATAAATGTAATCCCAATGACCTGTAGGGCTACCTAATTGCTCACCACTTAAAGGCAACAATTGCTGCATGGTTGGCTCTTGCTTCATGGTATTGATAAATTTAGTGTAGCAAATATAAAGTTGGTCAATTTCGCCCGCTTCATAAGCATCTAACATCACTTTAATTGTACCAATGAGATTTTCCATGTGCGGAACATCTCCTAAACCAGTAATGTGCGATTTAACATTCGCACCTACGCGGTTCATAAAGCTAAAACCTTTATTACCAATTGCACTCACAGAAATCGACTTACCTTCAGATTCCCAAGTTTTCATTTGGTTAACAGACAAACGCAACATATTGGTATTTAAACCGCCACATAAACCTTTATCTGAGCTCACCACAATCAAACCAACATTTTTCACAACATCACGTTTAACTAAAAACGGATGTTTGTACTCAGCCTGAGCGAATGAAAGATGCGCAGCAACGTTACGAATTTTATCTGCGTATGGGCGTGAGGCACGCATTCTATCTTGCGCTTTACGCATTTTAGAAGCCGCCACCATTTCCATCGCTTTAGTGATCTTGCGTGTATTTTCTACACTCTTGATCTTGGTTCTAATCTCTTTACTTCCAGCCATTTTATTATCCTAAATAGTGGAGGTTAGTAAGCGTTGGTTGCTTTAAAGTCTTGAATTGCCGCTTCAACCGCTTTTTCGTTATCACCAGCAAGGTCTTTACTTTTTTCAATGCCATCCATCAATGCTTTGTATTTAGAACCCATGAAGCCATGTAGTGCGCTTTCAAAAGCTAATACTTTATTCGTTGGAACATCGTCAAAGTAGCCTTTATTCGCCGCTAACAAAGTAATTGCCATGTCAGATACGCTTAATGGTGCGTATTGCGCTTGCTTCATCAACTCAGTAAACATACGACCGCGATCTAATTGTTTACGTGTTGCTTCATCTAAATCAGAAGCGAACTGTGCGAAAGCCGCTAATTCACGGTATTGCGCTAAAGCCAAACGTACACCACCGCCTAATTTTTTAATCACTTTAGTTTGCGCAGCACCACCCACGCGAGATACTGAAATACCAGCATTAATCGCAGGACGAATACCAGCATTGAACAAGTCAGTTTCTAAGAAGATTTGACCATCAGTAATTGAAATCACGTTAGTTGGAACGAACGCAGAAACGTCGCCAGCCGCTGTTTCAATCACAGGTAATGCTGTTAATGAACCAGTTTTACCTTTAACTGCGCCGTTAGTGAATTTTTCTACATAATCTTCATTCACGCGAGCAGCACGCTCTAACAAACGTGAGTGAATGTAGAACACATCACCTGGGTAAGCTTCACGGCCTGGTGGACGGCGTAATAGCAATGAAATTTGACGGTAAGCAATCGCTTGTTTTGTCAAATCATCATAAACGATCAATGCATCTTCACCGCGATCACGGAAGTACTCGCCCATGGTACAACCAGAATATGGAGCCAAGAATTGCAATGCAGCTGAATCAGAAGCCGTAGCGGCAACCACAATGGTGTAAGCCATCGCGCCGTTTTCTTCTAATTTACGTACCACGTTAGCTACGGTTGAGGCTTTTTGGCCAATCGCAACATAGATACAAGTCATGTTCTGACCTTTTTGATTGATGATGGCATCAATCGCAACTGCAGTTTTACCTGTTTGACGGTCACCAATAATCAACTCACGTTGACCACGACCTACCGGCACCATAGAGTCAACTGATTTCAAACCAGTTTGCACTGGTTGTGAAACTGATTTACGTGCAATAACGCCTGGCGCAACTTTTTCAATTTTATCAGTCATTTTTGCATTGATAGGACCTTTGCCATCAATTGGCTGACCTAATGCATTCACAACACGACCAATTAGTTCTGGGCCAACTGGCACTTCTAAAATACGACCTGTACATTTACAAATGTCGCCTTCAGTAATGTGCTCGTAATCACCTAAAACTACCGCACCCAC
>JBEDKX010000095.1:0-6437 GCA_041171965.1 Pseudomonadota bacterium
ACCAGTAATGCCTTCAATACAGCCTTCAATCCACCAGCCATCTAATATGGATAGGCTAGGTACGCCGTTCAGCGCTGCTTTCATGCCGCTAGTGCCAGACGCTTCATAAGGCCGTAATGGCGTGTTTAGCCAAATGTCACTGCCCGACACCATGCCGTGTGCAATGGCTAAGTTATAGTCTGGCAGATAAACTGTCGGGATAATTCCTTCTAATTGTTTTGCATAGCCATGCAAGGCCTCAATCAGTGCTTTGCCACCATCGTCACTGGGGTGGGCTTTGCCACTCATGATGATTTGAATCGGATATTTTTTAGCGATTTCCTTTAATCTTTCAATATCTGAAAATAACATGTCTGGCCGCTTGTAGGCAGTCATGCGTCTGGCAAAGGATATGATAGGAAGGTTAAGCGCCAGTCGAATGCCAGTTAAATCGTATATTTGATCAATTAACTGTTTTTTGGCTTCTAGGTGCGCATTTCTAATTTCATCATCACTAATGCAACATTCAGCGCGTATTAGCAACTCTGGCTCATGATGCCAGCCGGGAATTCGTACATTAAAAATTTCACGAAAACTGGCTGCCCCCCAAGTTAGCGGGTGCACACCGTTGGTAATTGCATGCACTTGATAACCAGGAAACATTTTATTTGAGACATCCGCATGGCTTTTCGCAACGCCGTTCACATATTCGCTTAAATTTAGGGCTAGGCGCGTCATGTTCAGCGCATCATTGCCAGCTAATTGTCGAATAGAAGTAATATCAAAGCTGTTATCAAAGATGCGATTAACTAAGTTGTAATCAAAACTATCATGTCCAGCTTCAACCGGCGTATGCGTGGTAAAGCTACACATTTCTCGCACGTGCGGAATGTCGTAATGTGGCTCGCCCGATCTCACTTCATCAGCTGGATAGGCATGGCGACGTAATAGTTCTACGCCTAAAAATGCCGAGTGACCTTCGTTCATGTGATAGTGGAAAATGCTAAAACCTAGCGCTTGCAATAAGCGCACGCCGCCAATGCCCAGCACAATTTCTTGTTTTAAACGGTAGCAATTATCACCACCGTAAAGATAATGCGTGAGCTCGCGGTCTTCCGCTGTATTTTCGTTTAGATCAGTATCTAACAATAATACTGGCTGCTTACCACCACTAATGCCTTCTACTAAATATAGCCAAGCGCTTACCCAAACAGCGCGCCCTTCAATGGTGACGGCAACTTTGGCATCTAGCGGTTTGGCCCAAAGTTCTGGTTGCCAATAATCGGGCAGTTCTTGCTGACGACCTTGCTCATCAATTCTTTGCCGAAAATAGCCAGCCCGACTGACTAAGCTGATGGCTACCATAGGTAACATCAAATCAGCAGCGGAGCGGACCATGTCACCAGCCAAAACACCAAGACCGCCGGCATAAGTAGGGATTTCATTGCGCAGCGCAATTTCCATAGAAAAGTACGCCACACGCGGTGAGTGAATAAACGCCTCTAGCATGACTTTCCTTTCATGGATTTAATCGGTGGTTGCAATGAATCAAATAGCTGGTGGCAAAAGATAGCTACTTTATAACCGCCATTATTATGACCACTAATATTATGATAATTTCTCATGTTAATTGCTTTGCCAGCCCGATTTTTGATGTATATCAATAATCACATTTAAAACCCAATTAAGATTAGTCATGTGAATAGGTGTCGGGCAATTTAAATATTTAAGATAGGCGGAAGAAAAATGTTGGNCAAGGGAAACCGAGCAATGGGTGAAGCAAACTTTACATTTATTACAGGCGAGTGGGGCTAAAGTCGAGCCTTTACTGGATCTTTTGTGTGCTGCCGACAAACTAGCCAACGCGGCGATGTGGTTGGTGGTGCATATGACTTATGCCAATCAAGTTAATATTGATGGCAAACCTTTATCTCGCGAACAATTTAAAGATAATCCGCAAGGCCATACTGGTGGCTCTTTAAATATGGTGCCGGCTTATGTGGGTTATATGTTGGCGAACGCATTAAGCGGCGTGACACGTGCTTGGCTGATGGGCCAAGGGCACGCGGTGGCGGCTATCGATTCAGTCAATTTGCTACTAGATAATATGCGGACTGAGCACGCAGAACGATACGATGTTTCTGAAGCTGGACTAACACGATTTGTGCAGGACTTTTATTCGTATAAATTAAACGAGCAGGGCAATCAGGATTCACCGTTGGGCAGCCATGTTAATGTCAACACCGCAGGCGGCATTTTAGAGGGCGGTTATTTGGGTTTTGCCGATTTGCAGTACGTACATATGCCTTTGTTTGGCGAGCGCTTGGTGGCATTTTTGTCTGATGGTGCATTTGAAGAACAACGCGGTGCGGACTGGGTGCCGCGCTGGTGGCGGCCGGAAGATAGTGGGCTGGTATTGCCGATTATGATCTTTAACGGCAGGCGCATAGATCAGCGTTCTACGCTATCGCAGGGCAAAGGTCTGTCGTTATTTAAAAAACATTTAGAAAATTATTCATTTGAGCCCATTGAATTTGATGGCACTGATCCGGCTGCTTTCGCTTGCATGATTTTACAAGGTGAATTGCGCTTAAGAGAACGAGCCGAAGCTGCGCAAAAATCACAAAATTATCCGCTGTTAATGCCTTATGGTATTGCGCTGGCGAAAAAGGGCGCTGGATTTTATGGCGCTGGAAGCAATAATGCGCACAGTTTGCCATTAGGCAAAAACCCAAGATTTGACAACAAAGCCATGGAGGATTTTAACGAATATGCACACAAAATGTTCGTGCCTATGGATAAAATAAAGCAGGCCGTTAGCACATTACAAAACCATCAGGCTACAGCTCGCGTGCTAGAGCGAGATAATCCGATCGCCAATCGCGATGTGTATTTGCAACATTTTCCTAACTTAGCTTACAAATCGGTAGTGGCAGATGGTTTTGATTTAATTAACTATGCACAAAGCTGTCCGATGGATGCGATAGACCAAAGCTTTCTGGCCTTTGTTGAAGCGAATTCAAGTTTGCGCCCACGCGTTGGAAATCCAGATGAAATTCGCTCTAATCATTTGAATTTAACCTTAGATCATCTTAAACATCGTGTGACCGAAGCTGAAATTGGCGCAGCAGAGACGCTCAATGGTGCAGTGATTACTGCGTTGAATGAAGAGGCTGTCATTTGTGCTTGTCCAGGCAATAAAGGTGGCATCAATCTAGCCATTACTTATGAAGCTTTTGGCCCCAAAATGCTAGGCGCTTTGCGTCAGGAAATTATTTGGTCTGACCATTTATCCTCGCGCGGTAGGGAAGCTGGTTGGCTATCCGTGCCAGTCATTTTAACTTCTAATACTTATGAAAATGGTAAAAATGAACGCTCGCACCAAGATCCTACTTTATGTGAAGCGCTACTTAACGAGCCAGCTGATATTTCACGGGTATTATTCCCAGCAGATTTTAATAGTGCGGCGGCATCGCTGGATGCCTGCTATCGCACGCACGGTAAAATTTTTACATTAGTCATCCCAAAATCTGACACGATTCCGGATATTTTTTCTAAAAATGCTGCAGTAAGTTTGCTAGAAAAAGGCGGCATTACTTTTGATCAAAATAAACTGGACAGCGCGGAAGTGATTTTAACGGCGATAGGCGCTTATCAGATGGTAGAAACGTTGAAAGCTGCTGAAAGATTAAGCCAGCGTGGCGTTAAAGTTGCGGTTAATTATTTAATCGAACCCGGCAAATTTCGTCAGCCTAGAGGACGTAGAGAGCTACAGCATTGTGCGCCGAACGAGCTGCGGCATGCACTATATCCTGAACATATTTCAACCCGCGTGTTTGTTTGCCATACGCACCCAGAAATTATGTCTGGCGTATTGCGACCATTAGACACTGGCAAAAATACCGTGTTTTTAGGTTATACCAATCATGGTGGCACGCTAGATACTGACGGTATGCTGTTTGTAAATAGACTGTCATGGGCGCATATTGTACGAGTGGCAGCCCATAGTTTATATATAAATCCTGCTGAGGTGCTTGAGCCTGAAGAAATTGATGCGCTGGAAGGTCGAGTCAATCCACAAAGTGTTTTTTAAGCGCTGGTGGATTATATGTACAAAGCGACAAATAGGCTAAGCCGTTAAATCGTAAATTGTTAAGTTTATGTGTTTTTAATAGCTATTTTTACTCGGTATTTGTATAGGAAAGCTAATAGTCAATGCTAGAACTAATTGAAAAATGGTGGCTAGTATCTATTGATGACTTGTACCTCAATGTCCTTAGCAATAAGAACGGATTGAGCCATCGCGAAGCAGTAGCACGTTTCGCACAGTTCGGCCCCAATATAGTCAGCGTGGTAAAAAAACGTCATCTATTGTTGCAATTTATCTCACGTTTTCGTAATCCCTTGGTGATCCTATTATTAGTCGCAAGCCTGCTTTCGGCTTTTACTGCAGACTTTAGTAGCTTTGTGATTATTATTGCTATGGTGGTATTAAGTGTAACGCTGGATTTTATGCAAGAGTATCGCGCAGAAAAAGCTGCAGAAGCCCTGCGAAAATCAGTCGCAGTGCGGGCAACCGTACTTAGAGACGGACAGCCCACAGAGTTAGATGTCGCGCATATTGTAGTGGGTGATGTGGTGATATTGAGCGCAGGCGATTTAATCCCTGCTGATGGACGGATTATTGAGGCGGATGATTTTTTTGTGAATCAAGCCTTGTTGACTGGTGAACCTTATCCTGTAGAAAAACAGCTAAACGTTATCGGCGCAGATAACCCTGAGTTAATGAATGCGCTAGGTGCGGTTTTTGCGGGAACCCATGTGGTGATTGGCTCGGCGCGTATGCTAGTTTGTATGACAGGCGCAAAAACAGTGCTGGGTAATATTTCTGGATCGCTCAGTATTGCACCACCAGCCACCGCATTTGAGCATAGTATTTATCGTTTTGGCATGCTGATTCTTAGGCTGACATTTTTTCTGGTGGTGTTTGTGTTACTGGTTAATTTATTGCAACATCGGCCGTGGTTAGAATCGTTTATGTTCGCCTTGGCCTTGGCTGTCGGGCTAACGCCTGAATTGTTGCCTATGGTGATCACTGTTACGCTTTCGCGCGGAGCGATGCGTATGAGTCGGCAGCATGTAATCGTTAAACGATTAGCCGCAATACATAATCTTGGTAGCATGGATGTGCTTTGTACCGATAAAACCGGCACCCTGACTGAGGCTAAAATCCGGCTGGAACGGCATTTGAATTGTGATGGGCTTGAGAGCGAGAAAGTTTTGTTATGGGCTTATCTCAATAGTTTTTTTGAGACTGGCCTAAAAAGTCCATTGGACGAAGCGATTCTCCGGCATGAAACACTAGAAGTAAGTGCTTGGCATAAAATTGACGAAGTGCCGTTTGATTTCGAGCGCAGGCGTGTTTCAGTGTTGCTAAAACAAGCACTGGCGGATGATGAGCAAGCCCATTTTTTAGTAGTAAAGGGCGCCTCTGAAGATGTGCTGCGCTTGTGTAATCGTTATGAAACTAGCACTGGCGCTACGCAAATACTGGATATTACTAAGCTGGCCGAGCTTAACCAGCAAGCGGCTAATTTAGCGCAACAAGGTTTTCGTGTACTGGGAATCGCTTGGCGGCAAGTTGAAATTGAGCGCACACATGCGGACATTAGCGATGAATCATCCTTGGTCTTTGCTGGCTTCGCAGCATTTCTTGATCCACCAAAAGTAAGCGCCAGTCACGCACTACGGCAACTGCAAAAAAGTGGTATCGCCATTAAAGTAGTCACAGGCGATAACGAGATGGTGACGCAACATGCGTGTGCTGCACTTGGCTTAGAGGTTACTGGCGTATTAACTGGCAGTGAAATCGCGCTAATGACGGATGAAGCTTTACAGGCACGTGTTGAAAGTGTGAACTTATTTTGCCGAGTGACACCTGCACTTAAAAGTCGCGTACTGTCTGCGCTAAAGCAACGTGGCCATATTGTTGGCTATTTAGGTGATGGCATTAACGATGCGCCAGCTTTGCATTTGGCGGATGTGAGTATTTCTGTGGATAGCGCGGTTGATGTAGCCAAAGATGCCGCCGATTTAATATTGCTGGAGCATGATTTAAACGTTTTACACCAAGGCGTAATGGAAGGGCGGCGCACTTTTGGCAATATTATGAAATATGTCATGATGGGCACCAGTTCCAACTTTGGCAATATGTTTAGCATGGCGGGCGCTTCGTTATTCTTACCATTTTTACCCATGTTGCCGATACAAATCTTACTCAACAATTTGTTGTATGACGTTTCTGAAATCACCATACCGTTTGATAATGTCGATCAGGAATATTTAAATAAGCCGCGCCAGTGGGATATGCGCTTTATCCGAAACTTTATGTTGGTGGTTGGACCGGTCAGTTCCATCTTCGATTTTTTGACATTTTATGTGATGTTAAGTGTGTTACA
>JBEDKX010000096.1:0-4827 GCA_041171965.1 Pseudomonadota bacterium
ATTTCAACTGAAATCCAAAAAATGATTGCTAATCGTCGTAAAGGTTACTCGCTAGAGGCGCCTTTTTATTTGAACCAGGATATTTTTGATCTAGATATTGCTGCTATTTTTAGCCAGCACTGGATTTATGTTGCAGTGGAACCCGATATTGCCGAACCTGGCGATTACATTACTGTTGAAGTTGGCAAGAATTCTGTGATTATCGTACGTGACGATGATATGAACATAAAAGCATTTCACAACGTATGTCGCCATCGTGGCTCACAATTGTGTGATGATGAAAAAGGTAGTGTTGGCAATCTAGTAGAACACATGGGTGAAACCTTCAATCCTAATGATCACAGTCTAAAATCTGTACATGTAGGCAATGTTGCTGGGTTAATTTTCATTTGTTTAGCCGATGAACCGCCAGAAGATTTTGAAGCAATGCAGAAGGCGATGGAGCCCTATATCGCTCCTCACCATGTGGCAGATTGCAAGATTATTTGGCAAGAAGATATTATTGAAAATGGTAACTGGAAACTGACCATGGAAAATAATCGCGAGTGTTATCACTGCGTTGCCAACCACCCAGAACTTACCTCTTCAATTTTCGAATACGGATTTGGTTATCAACCTTCTGCAGCCAATGCAGAAAAAGTAAACGAATTTTTTGAGCTAATCAAAACTGAAAGTAGCCGCTGGGAATCTTGCGGACTTGCATCCGCTGAAATAGACCTGCTTGAATCATGCGCAACGGGCTACAGAACACAACGCTTACCTTTAATTGGTGCAGGCGAATCACAAACAATGGATAGCAAAGTAGCCTGTAAGAAACTGTTGGGCGAACTCACACAACGCAACCTTGGTGGCCTTTCTTTCTGGACGCAACCTAACTCTTGGCATCACTTTATGAGTGACCATATTGTCACCATTAGCGCCATGCCAGTTGATGCAACCCACACCATGCTACGCACTAAATGGCTGGTGCATAAAGATGCAGTTGAAGGTGTAGATTACGATATAAAACGTATTACAGAAGTTTGGCAAGCCACCAATAAACAAGATTCAACCTTGGTAGAGCGGACACAACGTGGTGCCAAAAGCGAATGGTATGAACCTGGTCCTTACTCGCCTTATACCGAAGATTTAGTGGAGAAATTCACCAATTGGTATATTCAACGTCTAGAAGCCACCATGCAGAAGCCAGAGTTTATTGCAAAACAGGCCAACGCGAATTCGAAAGCGGTTCCAATTAAGGTTTGTCGCTAATGGAATCACGCAACACCACTGAGCTTTGGGAATCAGCCTTGCCTGTATGGCAAGGTGATAAAGATAATGAGCTGGTTTGTTGCCAAATAAGACAAGAAACAGCTGATGTTAAAAGCTTTTTCTTTCGGCCAAGTCAGCCCAGCCTATTTACTTTTTTACCCGGCCAATTTATTACACTAGAGCTAGCCATTGACGGTGAAATTATTAATCGTAGCTACACTATTTCCTCAGCACCTAGCCAGCCACATGTAATTTCAATTACTGTTAAACGTAAGCCGGAAGGATTGGTTTCAAACTGGCTTCATGACAACTTGCAAGTCGGAATGCCAATATCAGTGTTAGGCCCAGCGGGTGAATTTAGCTGTCTAAATCATCCTGCAAAAAAGTACCTTTTTCTATCGGGTGGCTCAGGCATTACACCTCTCATGTCAATGGCAAGAGCCTATTACCAACTAGCCGAAACTGCTGACGTCGCCTTTGTACATAGCGCAAGAACTCCTGCTGATATTATCTTTAAAGACGAATTAGATTTAATGGCGATGAATCAGCCTCTATTTCAGACCACTTATATCTGCGCAAAAGTAGATAAAAATCCGAGCTGGCGTTTACAGCCGAAATCTATCACAGAAGGTTTTCTAACCATAGAAAGCTTAAAGTTAAGCACCGCCGATTTTATGACGCGTGAGGTTTTTACTTGCGGACCTGCACCTTACATGATGGCTGTAAAAAACATGTTGTCAGCGGCTGGCTTCAATATGCAGCATTACCATGAAGAAAGCTTCACCTTTGACGAGTTGCCTGCTGAAATCCAGGCAGAGGTGATTCATGATGAAAATACTAGTATTGCGGGTAACAAAGTTAGCACCACTTTTTCAATTCAACTAACTAAAAGCGGTGTGACAGTTCAATGTGCACCAGATCAATTTGTGTTAGATGCGGCAAGGTCGGCAGGTCTACGCTTACCCTCATCATGCAGCAAAGGTTTATGCGGCACCTGTAAAAGTAAATTAGTGTCGGGTCAGGTTGAGATGAAACATGGTGGCGGTATTCGCCAGCGTGAAATTGATCAAGGCCTATTTTTACCGTGCTGTGCAAAACCATTAAGTGATTTAGTAATAGAACGATAGCAATACCTCACAACATCAAAAGTTAAATAGCGCAGCTACCGATGTCATCAAGAACATCAATTATGATGATGTGTGCTCTGGAGAATAGCTTCATTTTTTGAAATAAAAGATTTTCAAGTTAATGGCTTTAAGCAAAGTACTTTAGTTACTGTAGTTTAGATAAAGTAATTTAGATAAAGTAATTTAGGGTCCACGCTTTGAATACATGGCTAGAAGTTAAGGGGATATAAGATGGATGCAACACAACAGGCAAACTCGGCAGGTACGGTGACTGCGGAAGCGAAAGTAATTGTACGGAATCTGCATAAGGTGTTCGGCAATAAGCCGGAGCTGGCCATGCAGATGTTAAAAGACGGCCTACATAAAGACGAAATTCTAAAACGCACCGGCCAAGTCGTCGGCGTGCAAGATGCCTCTTTTCAAATCAATAAAGGCGAAATTTTTGTCATTATGGGTTTGTCTGGTTCAGGGAAATCAACCCTTATTCGATTACTCAATCGATTAATAGAACCAACAGCCGGTAACATCATTGTCGATGGTGAAGACGTCGCAGCGATGAGCCGAGACAAATTACTCAACTTACGCCGTAACGACATGAGCATGGTGTTTCAGTCTTTCGCCCTACTTCCACATCGCACTGTTATAGAGAATGCGGCATTTGGCCTGGAAATTGCAGGCGTAAATGTTGCCGAACGCGAAAGACGCGCGATGGAAGTGCTAGAACAAGTGGGTCTGCATACTTTTGCTAAGCACTTACCGGCTCAACTTTCCGGCGGTATGCAACAACGTGTGGGCCTTGCCCGTGCGCTGACAGTAAACCCATCACTGATGCTAATGGATGAAGCCTTTTCTGCGCTAGATCCGTTACGCCGCACAGAAATGCAAGATGTACTGATTAAGCTGCAACAAGAGCAAAAGCGCACTATTGTATTTGTTTCGCACGATTTAGATGAAGCGCTCAGAATCGGCAACCGTATTTGCATTATGGAAGGTGGCCGCGTGGTGCAAGTGGGTACATCAGAAGATATATTACCGCGCCCAGCTGATGACTACGTAAAAGCATTTTTCACTGGGGTTGATACCAATAAATACCTAACGGCTAAAGACGTTGCACAAAAAGGCGAAGTCACAATTTTTGACCGTGCGGATGATTCAGTGGCTGGGTTTAGCGCCGCATTAGCACGCATGCAACTTTATAACCGCATCTATGCATTTGTGTTAGATGAACAACAAAAAGTGGTTGGCGTAGTTTCAGCAGAGTCTTTAACTAATTGTATTAACCAGTCTGGCAAAACACTACGAGATGCTCTTCTACCAGGAAAAATTGCAATTGCCGGCAATACGCCTCTCAATGAAGTGTTACAAAAAGTGGTGGAATATCCGTGTCCGCTACCGATTGTTGATGAAAATGGTGAATACATTGGTGCCATCACCAAAACAGTTCTGCTGCGCAAATTGTATAAGGAGAAAAAAGCATGACTTACAAACTTCCTCTAGGCGAATGGGTTGCCAGCGCAGTGGCATGGCTAGAAGTCAATGATCATGGTTTATTCGACAGCATAGGCGCGATCATCGACACATCAACCGCCGCCATTGAAAATGGCTTACTCGCTATACCGTTTTGGTTGTTTGCTGCAATATTTATCGCGATTGGATATTGGCGCAGAGGCTGGAAGCTGGCATTATTTTGTGCGGCTTCTCTGTGGCTCATCAATAATATGGGCTTTAGCGAGCAAACGTTAGTCACACTGGCGCTTATTATTTCTGCTACTTTAATTAGCCTTACGGTCGGCATTCCATTAGGAATATGGGCCGGCAGAAGTGATAAAGCCGAAGCGGTAATTCGGCCTGTACTAGACTTTATGCAAACCATGCCGGCTTTTGTGTATTTGATTCCAGCTGCCATGTTCTTTGGTTTGGGTCGTGTACCAGGCGTTATCGCAACAGTGATTTTCGCCATGCCACCGGTAGTTAGATTAACCTCGCTCGGAATCCGCCAAGTAAATAAAGAACAAGTAGAAGCAGGCATTGCTTTTGGTTGCACACCCACGCAACTGTTAATGAAAGTGCAAATTCCAAGCGCGATGGCGGCATTATTCGCCGGCATTAATCAAACGATTATGATGGCATTATCCATGGTGATTATTGCCTCTATGGTAGGCGCTGGTGGCCTAGGTAATGACGTGCTTTCGAGTATATCTCGCTTAGATATTGGCTTAGGCTTTGAAAGTGGTCTAGGCGTAGTTTTACTGGCAATTATGCTAGACAGAATTACTGAAAGCTTTGGTGTTAAACGCAATGCCAATAATGGCAGTAAATAAATCTAGCAATATAAATGAGATCATTTGTAGCATGTGCAGTTAAAAATTTTACCGCTGTAATCAGCAGTTAAAGTTTTATTAGAATGACTAACTGAACGGTCAAAAAACTTTTTGATAACGCTATTGGT
>JBEDKX010000097.1:0-4557 GCA_041171965.1 Pseudomonadota bacterium
GCATAAGATAGCATTATATATATTAAGAGCTATGATTTCATTGAGATAAAAGCTTCTCTTTTTCGTGATGAAAAGTTAATATCCTACTAAATCAGTAAGGATTATATTAATTGAAGAATTCAAAAGATAGCACCACATTGTCAGCGGGCTGGAAGTTTGACAATAGCTACACACAACTACCCTCAGCCTTTTTTACCAAGCAGAAACCTACACCAGTTATTGCACCCAGCATGGTGATGTTTAACCATGCATTGGCAACATCACTGGGCTTAAATGTGGATGTGTTGTTAGCTCATAATGAAAACGTTGTTTCAGCTAGAAGCCAAGCGTTATCAGGAAAAGAAGTATTTTCAGGAAACCAGCTCCCTGAAGGGTCGGAGCCACTTGCTCAGGCATATGCTGGCCATCAATTTGGTCACTTCAACATGCTAGGTGATGGTCGTGCAATATTGCTAGGCGAACACATCACGCCAAGCGGTGTGCACTTTGACATTCAACTTAAAGGTGCTGGTGAAACAGCCTACTCGCGTCGTGGCGATGGTCGCGCTGCGCTTGGGGCTATGCTGAGAGAATACATTATTAGTGAGGCGATGCATGCGCTAGGCGTACCCACGACACGCAGTCTTGCGGTAGTAACAACCGGCGAACCGGTGTATCGCACCAGCGTGCTACAAGGAGCGATTTTAACGCGCGTAGCCGCCAGCCACATTCGTGTCGGTACCTTCCAATTTGCCGCGTCTATCGACGATGATTCAGCCGCACTGAAAGCGCTGGCGGATTACACCTTGAATCGACACTTTTCAAATCTGCCTTCAAGAGAGCCAAGAGATAAGACCGGCGCAGACAATAAATACCTCGCCCTATTAGAGGAAGTGATTGATCGCCAGGCAGAATTGATTGCTAAATGGATGCAAATAGGATTTATTCATGGCGTGATGAATACTGATAATATGTCAATTTGCGGTGAAACCATAGACTATGGACCTTGTGCCTTTATGGATAGCTACGACTCTGCGACAGTTTTCAGCTCAATTGATCAGCATGGCCGCTACGCCTTTGGCAATCAAGCGCCAATTGCAGAATGGAATTTAGTGCGATTTGCCGAAACATTACTGCCGCTTTTGCACCCGGACCAAACTTCAGCCATCAGCATCGCTCAAACAGCACTGCAAACTTTTTCGATAAAATTCCAGCAATATTGGCTAACGGGTATGCGTGCCAAGTTAGGCTTGTATACGGAACAAGCTGATGACGCCTTACTCATTGATGGCCTACTCAACTGTATGGAAAAACATGGCTTAGACTATACCAATACCTTTCGCGCGCTAGCCTTAGAAGCCAATATAAAAACACCCATGTTAGACTTACCAGACTTCATCGTTTGGCATAATCTGTGGCGTAAAAGATTACTTATTCAGAATCAGAGTTTAGCGGCTTCAGTACAACTAATGCTTTCTACTAACCCAGCAATCATCGCGCGTAATCATCAGGTAGAGTCAGCATTAAGCGCTGCAGAAGCAGGTGATATCAGCGTATTAGAAAAACTACTGGAAGCATTGTCTAAGCCTTTTAATGACAATCCTAAGTACGCAGATTACCTGTTGCCAGCGCCACTATCCAACACCCCTTATAAAACATATTGCGGGACATAATTTTATATGTTGAACTTTCTAATCTCAACCATCACCTTTTCGGCAGCTGGGTATGGCTTGAATCTATACTTTAACGCACAAAATTTCACTGCATCACGTTCCCGTACCGTGATTGTCATTCTGATAGCGACACTCATTTCGATAGCCTCAGGTTGGGCTACAGACCAATTAGATGGAGAAGCTGAGTTGCATAAAAACGACCCATCAATACTGCAGGTAGTGCAATCTGGCGACCCTGTTCAGGTTGCTAAATTGTTGGCTGGATTTAATTAGCCACTTTTTATCATACAATTAATGTATATTAATGCCTCTAAAAATAGCTAGAAAATCTATTGTTATCGGAATGCCATGAACGACCGAATTCAGCAATTATTACAACAAATGACCGCGCTTGAAGATGATTTACGAGCAGCCATTAGTGAGCAACCTAGCACTATGTTTTTCCAGATTAAAGGCAAGCGCATCGAGTTTGAGCAATCAATCAAAGAAACGCACCGACGGCTTAAACGTAATTTTTTTCGCTGGCTGATTACAGATCGCCCACAAAATTTGATCACTGGACCAATTATTTACGCGATGATCATTCCATTAATTATCACCGATTTATTTATCACTTTTTATCAAGCAACCTGCTTTCCTATTTACGGTATAAAAAAAGTACGACGTGCAGATTATGTTATTTTCGATAGGCAACATCTAAGTTACCTAAATTTCATTGAAAAATTTCACTGCACTTATTGTGCTTATGGCACCGGCATGATTGCTTACATTAGTGAAATTGTGGCGAGAACCGAACAATATTTTTGCCCGATTAAGCATGCTAGAAAAGTGTTAGGCACACATGCGCGATACATTCATTTTTTAGAGTTTGGTGAAGCCGAAGATTATGAAGCGAAACTTGAGCAATATCGCCGTGCTTTGGGGAAAGATTAAAACTTAACTGAGCTTAGACAAAGTCTGCTGCAACTGCAAACCTTGCCTATTTTTTTGCTGGGACAATAATGTTGCAATGATCTTTCAAATAAGCGACAGCCTCGGATAAATTTTCGTCTGATTCATCAAGCAAATACAAACTAGCATCCTCAATAAACTCAGTCCAAAGCGACTGCAACTGCTCTTGCTCATCGTGAGGGGCTTTTTTAACTTCCGCCACAGTTAAAGATGTTTTTAGCTTTAAGCCAGCAGATGCAGAGATAAACAAGCTTAATAACAGTGCGTCATCTTCAGTGCCATTGGTCAATACAAACCATTCTTCGGCTAGTTTTTTATCAAACTGACTAACATCGTTCATCGGGTCAAATAAAAAGAAATATTGACGCACTTTAAGATCAGCGAAAATAGTCGCTAAAGGCACAGCGGGACTTACAATTTTAGGAATATCTTCTTGCTGAATACTGGCAAGCGTCTGTAATGCCAATGGCAAATAGTCTTCAGGAATCTCCTCTAGAAACTTTTCAGAGCAACTAACATCACCTAAAAAACTCCATTCTTTACGCATCGCCGTGAAAATTTCAAACAAAGCGTTTTCATCAGGAAAACCAGCTTTGCCTGTACTCAGTTTACCCGCAGATAATTTACTAGCAGCTATTTTTTTTGCGCCATAAGCCATAAACAACACCGCACTGCGAAGCACATGTTTAGCAGGCGCATGTAAATCATTAAAAGCTCTGCTAGTCGTAGCCATTTTTTTAAGTAAATAATTAGCTAATCCAAGCTCAAGTTTAAATTGGCTATGCATCACCATAGATTGCCGGTATTTTGCAAGCGTCATATGACTACTTAGGCATCTTTTAAGAAAATCACTTTCTGTGTCGAACCGTAGCGCGCCAAAGTGATCATCTTCGGGCAAAGCATACAATGCTTTTAACATTTGCGAGCCACCGCGAGAAAGCGTGCGGAATGACTTTTCTTTAATCATTTGCGCTGCTAATTGCAGATCGCCATTGCTCTCATTTTCAAGATGCAAACTGACTAAACTGGCCATCCAAACGCTGGCTTGTTGTAGATTTTCTCGCAAATGTGCCGTTGCCCCAAAGTATTCAGCAATCTGAATGGTGCCGGTTGCAGCATCATTGATCATTTCATCAATTTTAGCTTGATCTATCAGCCTATTTTGCACAGCATGTTTCAGCGCCCTATCAAAAAAAGGCGCGTTGTCATAAAAAGCTAGAGACTGATTATTTTCAGCTGGATTCATATCAACCATTATCAATCGCTTAACTAAATAGCCGAATCGTCTTCTTCATCACTCTTAGCTTTCGCTTCTTTAGCGGCGGCATCCTTAGCTTCTGCTTCGGCTTTTTCTTCATCCTCATCAATAATAGCCAGTTCAGCTTCAGCAATCGCTTCATTTTCAAGCATCGTACTTAACAGCAACAATACGTTGGCATAAATATCGGGATGATCGTGTCTGAGCAACCAAGTGACTTCTTTCCAGTCATGGTCGCTAATTTCAGAGCGTGAAATATCTTCAGTATCCAAAGCATTAGAAGTGCCTACCACTTCTTCTGCCCGATCTGAAAGATAATCAGCTATCGCTTCATAACCGAATTCAAGTTCAGCAATCGCCTCAATAAATTCATTCGCGTCAGCGTCTTCTCTAAAAATCACCGCGTTAAACATTCCACGTAAATGCTCATGCGAACGCTCACCGTAGAGGCGATCTAACACGACCGCGCGAGCAAATTGATCCGGCGTAATTAACAAGCTCAATATAGATTGTTTTGATGAATCATATTCACGTATGACGGCCAATAGGTCTTTGGGTGGCATTTCATCCAACACTTCGACCAACGCATGGTCGCCATCAGTTTCCACTAGGGCGGTCAGCAGCTCCTCGGCTCTTACAATATCACCAGACTGAATAAGGCTACTGGCTTGTATGATTAACGCATTGCTCATATGT
>JBEDKX010000098.1:0-4539 GCA_041171965.1 Pseudomonadota bacterium
GGCGAATGCATAATGAGCGACAATAGAATGAATAATAGAATTAAGCATACGCATAGCAAAGTCAATTTAAACAAACCTTTGTCATTTACCTTTGACGGTAAAAGCTACCAAGGTTTTGCTGGCGATACACTCGCTTCAGCGTTGCTAGCCAATGGTGTAAAAGTAGTTGCACGTAGCTTTAAATACGGTCGTCCTCGCGGCATTATTGGTGCTGGTGCTGAAGAACCGAACGCATTGGTACAGATTGATACTGGCGCTCGCACCACACCGGATTTAAAAGCTACCCAAGTTGAACTTTACGACGGCTTAGTGGCTGGTCGCACCAGTGGTTGGCCCTCGTTAGCATTTGATCTTAAAAGTGTAGGCGGAAATTTTTCACGCTTTATGCCTGCTGGTTTTTATTACAAAACCTTTAAAGCACCGGTCAAAATGTGGCCGATTTATGAAAATATTATTCGCCGCGCAGCAGGTTATGGTAAATCTCCCATTGAGGCGGATACTGAAACCTACGACCATCAACATCATCACGTCGATTTACTAGTAGTCGGTGGTGGCGCAACTGGTTTGTTAGCTGCCCTATTGGCTGGACGAAGCGGCGTAAAAGTATTATTAGTCGATGACCAATCTGAACTTGGCGGCTATTTACTGTCCATGCCGAATGTGAAAATTGGTGGTTTAACTGCGCAAAATTGGTCAGCTAATATCATTGCTGAGCTAGCAAGTTTGCCTAATGTCACTATCCTTACGCGCACTACGGCGTTCGCCTTGCACGACATGAACATGATTCAAGCAGTTGAATTACTGCAAGATCATTTGCCGCATTCAGCTAGAAATGCCACACAACGTCGTGAACGCATGCACAGAATTCGCGCGACTAAAGTAGTGTTGGCAGCAGGTGCTTTTGAACGCCCATTAGTGTTTGGTAATAATGACTTACCGGGCATTATGACGGCTTCCGCGCTGACCACTTATATTAATAGATACGGTGTGGCTTGCGGAAAAAATGCTGTGATTATGACCAGCAATGACTTAGCTTATCAAGGTGCAGTTGACTTGGCGGCTGCGGGTGTCAAGGTGACGATAGTCGATACCAGAGAGCATATCAACCCAGAATGGGCGAATAGAACGAATAAGTTAGGCATTAAAGTATATAACGGTTATGGCGTTAGTGAGGCGATTGGTACTAGCGCTGTGCAAGGTGTAAAGCTGGTTAAGTTAGGCGCATTAAAAAATATCGTTACTGGCAGCGGCCCAGATATTAGCTGTGACGTGTTAGCAAGCTCTGGTGGTTTATCGCCTACCGTGCATTTATTCTGCCACGATGGTGGCCGCCCAAAATGGGATGAAGCACGTTTAGCCTTTGTAGTTTCTGCGAACGGTCGCGCAAAAGACGGTATTTTTTGCGTAGGCGCAATTACCGGTGTGTTTGCCCTGCAAGAAGGTTTGGCTAAAACACGTATCACTTTAGCTGAAGTTTTAACTGATTTAGATAAAACCATCGACGATACTGGCTTAGCCTTGGAGACCGACGAAATTGCCGTTACTCCAGCGCGACATATTTTCCATGTACCTGATGCTAAAGATAATCATGGCACTATATTTAGTCGCCCCAAAGCCTTTGTTGACTTTCAAAATGATGTAGCTGTGAGCGACATTCAACTTGCTGTACGCGAAAATTATCGCTCGATTGAGCATATCAAGCGTTATACCGCGCTTGGTTTTGGTACAGATCAAGGTAAGTTATCTAATGTGAATGGTTTTGCAATTGCCGCTGAAGCTTTAGGTAAAACCATACCAGAAGTTGGCACCACCACTTACCGCCCCGCTTACACGCCAGTTTCTTTTGGCGCTTTAGCCGGTGCACATGTTGGCATTACCTTTGAGCCACGTCGCTATACCGCAATGCAATCGACACACGAAGCTTATGGCGCCGAGTTCGAGGACGTTGGTCAATGGATACGCCCTTGGTATTTCGCTAAACCTGGTGAGGATATTCACGCTGCGGTTAATCGTGAATGTTTGGCCACGCGCAATAGCGTTGGTATGTTAGATGCTTCAACCTTAGGCAAAATAGATATTCGCGGTAAAGATGTACGTGAGTTTTTAAATCGTATTTATGCCAATGCTTGGACGCAACTTGCAGTAGGTAAATGCCGTTACGGATTGATGTTAGATGAAGCTGGTATGGTGATGGATGACGGCGTAACCGCATGCATCACAGACACGCACTTTTTAATGACCACGACATCTGGCGGCGCTGCCCGTGTGATGACTTGGCTAGAAAAATGGCACCAAACCGAATGGCCAGAACTAGAAGTGTATATGACTTCAGTCACCGATCATTGGACGACAGCGGCTTTAGTGGGGCCAAAAAGCCGTGATGTATTAGCCAAACTTTGTACTGATATTGATTTGTCTAAAGACGCTTTTAAATTTATGGATTGGCGTGATGGTACTGTGGCGGGCGTTCCTGCCCGGGTATTCCGCATTAGTTTTTCTGGCGAACTGGCTTATGAAGTTAACGTGGATGCTAGTTACGGCAATTACGTTTGGAATGAGCTCATGAAAGCTGGTAAAGAGTTTGATATTACGCCTTATGGTACGGAAACCATGCACGTATTACGCGCAGAAAAGGGCTTTATTATTGTTGGGCAAGATACCGATGGTTCAGTGACGCCTTTCGATTTAGATATGGCTTGGGCGGTGGGTATGAAAAAACCTTACAGCTTCTTAGGTAAACGCTCATTGGCGCGCAGCGATACCAGCCGCACAGATCGCAAACAGTTAGTCGGCTTACTGCCAGAAGATCCAAATGTAGTGCTTAAAGAAGGCGCGCAACTGATTAATACGTCGGACATTACGCCACCAGTGCCGATGTTAGGCCATGTCACTTCCAGTTATTACAGCGCATTTTTGGGTCGTTCTATTGCCATGGGCTTTGTTATTGACGGCATTAAACGTCGCGATGAAGAAGGCAGTAATATCGTTTACGCTTGGGCTGAAGGTAAAGCCGTTAAAGTAAAAATAGTTTCAATCGTGTTTGTAGACGCAGAAGGAGCTCCACAAAAAGTTTAATTCAACAGAATCTAAACAGAGCAGTCAATTTAAGCCAGTAATGGAATCACCTTTACATCCATTTGGCTTGGCTGAGAAGCAAGAAAAAGTAAACGACACTAAAGGTGTTTGGGCTAATGAAGTGCCGTTACTGGGCTACATTAGTCTACGTGGTAATGTGCAAGAGGCATTATTCATTAATGCGGTTAATTCTGCATTAGGCATTAAGCTACCAACACAGCCTTGCAGCATAGTTGACAGTAGCTTCGGTTCTATTTTATGGCTATCGACTGACGAATGGCTATTAATTTGTCCTCGTGAGCAACGCGCGACTCTACAAAAATCACTAGAAACTGCACTGCAAGGTATTCACAGCCAAGTGTTGGATAACTCAGGCGGTTTTACCTCAGTAATACTACAAGGTAAAAATGCCAGCGACGTTTTGCATCACTGCACGGTATATGATTTAAGCGCCTTACATACGGGTAAAGTAGTAGGCACTACTTTTGGCAAGGTAAGCTTGTTTTTACAACAAGATAAAAATGGCTATCGATTGGTCTTCCGCCGCAGTTTTGCAGATTATATCTGGCGTTATCTTGAACGTAGCGCCCTGCCCTATGGTTTTGGTATTGCTCAATTGAATGACGAGCGCTAGGTAATGAATTACAGCGTATTCGAAGTTTTCCGCATTGGCATTGGCCCCTCTAGCTCTCATACGGTTGGACCAATGATTGCGGTAAACCGTTTTTTGCTGGAAATTGAAAAACGCGATTTGCTTCCACAAGTCGCGCAAGTACAAGTACATCTTTATGGCTCATTAGCATTAACTGGCATAGGCCACGGCACTGACCACGCCGTGCTAGCAGGTTTAGTCGGCTCACTGCCAGATAGTGTTGATCCACAGAATATAGCGCCCTTGGTTGCTAGTATTAAAGAAAATAGCCAATTAATGTTAATGGGTAAACAAACTATTAAGTTTGATTACAACGAACATTTAGTTTTTCATCGCGATGAAACACTACCACAGCACCCAAATGGCATGGTATTGCAGGCTTTTTTTGAAGACGGTGATTCAATTTACCGTAATGCCTACTTTTCAATCGGCGGCGGCGCAGTGCTAGATCAACAAGAAATTAGCACTAGTCTAAAAAATAAGTTTGAAACAAAAATCGACTTTGTCATCAAAGATTTGCGCTCAGCACCCTATTGGTTTGGTAACGCAGCTGACTTATTACGAATGGGTAATGAAAAAGCCATTTCGATTGCAGATATGGTCTGGCAAAATGAGTTGAAATATCAAGATGCTGAAGTAACACGCGCTAAATTGCTACGCGTTTGGCAAGTGATGAATGAAAGTATAGAGCGCGGACTTGTCACAGAAGGCATATTGCCTGGCGGCTTAAAAGTAAAACGCCGCGCACATTTACTCTACAAACAAGCCAGTACCGTGGGTGGCAAACTGTCATCCGACTTTCAGGCAATGGA
>JBEDKX010000099.1:0-4922 GCA_041171965.1 Pseudomonadota bacterium
TTGGAATGATTTGTATCCGACAATTGTTTAGTTAGATTTGTCTTTTCGACAAAAAAATAAATTTAGTAGCTTGGGGGTTTTGAACAACGGTGATTCAATGGAAGAATTACGACACTGGATACCGACGTACGTCGGTATGACGGTTTTTTTGAGGGGTGTCATTCCGATGAAAGTCGGAATCTAGTGGCTTACGCTTTTTAAACAACTGCGGCTGAATGTTGCATTTACGACACTGGATACTGACGTACGTTGGTATGACGGTTTTTTTTGAGGGGTGTCATTCCGACAAAAGTCGGAATCTAGTGGCTTACGCTTTTTAAACAATTGCGGCTGAATGTTGCATTTACGACACTGGATACCGACTTTTCGCGTGTGAATAACGTGCCTTAGCACATATATTTCACGGTGAAGACCTTTACGGTCTCGTCAGTATGACGGGATTTTATTTTAACTAATAAGCACGCCCATTAGCAAACTGCCATTTGGAATGACGAATTTTCTAAGTTTTACTACTCAGCCATTGCAACGCAATACTGATCATTAAACCCATCGCCCACCAAAAGCCATTTCTATCCGCAAGCCAAGGCATTTCGTGAAAATTCATCCCAAAAATTCCGGCAATCAGCGTCGCTGGCATAAATAGCATGGCAACTACGGTTAAGGCGCGCACCTCTAAATTTACTCGATTACTAACACTGGCCATGTAAATATCCATCATGCCGCTGAGTGAATCACGAATTGATTCTAGCGATTCAATAAAATTAACCGTGTGGTCATATACGTCACGTAAATACGGCATGGTTGTCGGCTTGAAAAAATCGTTTTCATTGCGCGTTAAATTATTAATCACTTCACGTAGCGGCCACACAGCTCGGCGCAACTCAATGCTGACATGTTTCAGCTGATGGATGCTATGCAATTCGACATTGGTCGGTTTGTGTAGCAAAATATCCTCCAGCGCCTCGCTATCGTCGCCGACATCTTCCAGCACTTTAAAATATTGATCAACGATGCTATCCAGCAATGCGTAGGCCAGATAATCAACGCCGAGCTCACGAATATGCGCGCGACTCACACGCAAACGGCCACGTACAGGTTCGAAAATACCGGTTGAGCGTTCTTGAAAAGTGAGCAAATAATTGCGACCAAGCACAAAACTAATCTGCTCAGAATCTACCGCCATATTGGCTTGATCATATTTAAAACTACGTGCTTCTAAAAATAAATAACCATCATATTCATCTATTTTTGGTCGCTGCTGGGTGTTGAGAATGTCTTCTTGCACTAGCGGATGCAAATTAAATAAATCGCCGATTTGTTTAATCAGCGCAACATCATGCACACCATGAATATTCAGCCAGAATTTTTTATTCGCGCTTCCGCTAACATTCAGTTTAGCTAAGTCATCAATACTAAGCGTGCGCTCAACAAAGTCTACGGCATCATACTCAAGCAGGCTGATAGTCGGTTTAGTTAATTGACTTACTTCGTTGTCCGCCTGCCCTACATAAATAAGTGATCCAGGCGGCATGCCGATTTTTTTTGAATGGTTTTTTTTGTGTTTACGCATATTCTTCATAATAGCTTATTCTACACGCAATGCTTCTATCGGATCTAACCTTGAAGCGCTTCTTGCTGGTAGCACGCCAGCCAGCAAACCAATAATGGCAGACATCGCCAAAGCGCCAATCGCAAAACTCCACGGCGTATGTACCGGCAAGGTTGGCAATAACAATCGCAGCAATTGCGCCAAGCCTGTGCCTAACAACAAACCTAGCACGCCACCGAGTGCCGCCAGCATGACTGATTCACTCAAAAACAAAGCTAATATTGTGCTACGGCGTGCGCCCAGCGCCACTAACAAGCCAATTTCATTGGTACGCTCGGTGACTGAAATGGTCATAATGGTAACAATGCCTACAGCACCAACTAATAAAGAAATTCCGCCTAGCGCACCCACCGCCATGGTTAAAATGTTCAGAATATTCGATAAGGTTTTGAGCATGTCTTCTTGCGTGACGACGGTAAAATCCTCATGGCCGTGGCGTAATTTTAGGCGATTTTTAACAGCCGTTGCCACGCTTGCTGAAGAAACACCCTCGACATAACTGACATGAATTTCCATCAAGCCTTCGCGATTGTAAAGTTCTAGCGCACGCGCTGCGGGGATAAACGCCGTGTCATCTAAATCAATCCCTAAAAATTGACCTTTGGGTGCCAAGACGCCGACTACCCGAAAATGTAGGCCGCCGATGCGCACCCGCGCGCCTAGAGGATTCATGCTGCCAAATAACTCATGGCGCAACTTGCTACCCAAGACCACCAAGGCGCGTGAACTGCCTTCGCCTTCTTTGGGTAGGAAGCTGCCGATTTGTACGGTTGAACTGAATACGTGTAAGAAATCTGCATCTACGCCATAAATTGTAGATCGCCTTAAGCGACCATTACTTTCCACCTCAGAATTTCCCCAAACCGTTGGCGATGCACCTGTTACATTAAGAAGTTGCTTAAGTGATTTAGCATCTTCCATGGTTAACAAACGCGCGGTAGTGGGAATGCCAGTAGGCGGTTGCCCGCCAGTTTTAACTTTACCCGGAGAAACACCAATCACATTGGTGCCAAATTGCGTGAATTCGGCCAACACAAATTGATGCACGCCTTCACCAATAGAGGTCAGTAAAATAACGGCAGCAATACCAACGGCAATACCAAGCAACGTTAAAAAACTACGCATTCGATGCGAGGTAATGGCTTGCAGGGCAAATTTCGTCGAATCAGCGATTAGCATAATTAGCGCACAAGATAATTATCGCTTAGCCAAAGCTAAGATTGGGTCTAACTGCGCGGCGCGACGTGCCGGCATTACGCCAAAAACTAAACCTGAAACCAGCGCAGTACCTAAGCCAGCCAGTACTGCCCACATTGGCGGATAGGCTGGAAACGTAGGGTACATATCACGTAATATTGCCGCGCCTAAATAACCCAAAGCGATGCCAACCACTGCGCCTGTGACTGACAATAATACCGCTTCAACCATAAACAATTGACGCACAGACGCAGATGTCGCACCTAATGCTTTAAGCAGGCCAATTTCCGCGGTGCGTTGCGTAACGGAAACCAGCATGACATTCATCACCAAAATACCGGCAACCGCTAAACTAATGGCCGCAATACCGGCAACGCCAAGCGTCAGTACGTTTAAGATTTTATCGAAAGTTTTTAACACCGCATCTTGTGTAATCACTGTGACATCTTCTTCGCCTTCATGGCGCTGAGTAATCATTTTCAATACGCGCGTTTTAACCTCACCAATTTGTTCACGGCTACGTGATTCCACTAAAATTCGGAACAAGGTATTGCTATTAAGCATGGCTTGCGCGGTGGCGACTGGCACAATCAGCAGTTCGTCACTAGTCATACCCATGCCCTGCCCGCCTTCGCTTAGCACACCGATGACGCGCAATCGCCTATCACCAACGCGCACGGTTTTACCCAAAGGGTTTGCAGTGCCGAAAATCTCCCGCCGAATAGCCGCGCCCAACACTACTTCAGCAGCGCCGTGGCCTAAGTCATTTTTGGTTAAAAAGCGTCCAAGCGCCAATTTTTGTTTACGCACGCGAATATAATCAGAGTTAGTACCCAGCAACATGGCTTCACGTAGCTTGCCTGAAGCATTAATTTCAGTAGTGGCAATTAGAATAGGCGCAATGCGTTCTACACCTGGCAGGCGCAACAAAGCGGTTGCGTCATCCAGCGTCAAATCGCGCGGCGTGCTGGTAATTAAATTGGCTGGATTAAAGCCACGTGTTTCCGAGCGACCGGGTAATACAATCACCAAATTACTGCCTATAGCAGAAAACTCACCCACCACATAACGACGCGCGCCATCGCCCAATGCTGTGAGCACCACCACGGCCGCCACGCCTATAGACATTGCCATAATCAACAAACCTGTACGCAACGGCGTACCGGTGGCTGCATCTCTAGCGTAGCGAAATGTGTCTATGAGTTTCATAATATTTTTAATGGAGAATCTCGCACTAAGTTTATCTATAGCTGTTCCACTAAATAACCCGTCATTCCGTGCTTGACACGGAATCTAGTGATTTAAGACGCTGGATACCGACTTTCGTCGGCATGACAATGATGAGAAATTGGCTATATCATCGGATTATTTAACGGAACAGCTATAGCCCAATTTTAAAGCACAATGATGAGCTAAGTCCAAAGTTACTAATTTGGTAGAGTGAAACATCAATATCTGTTCACATTGAGCCTGTCGAAGGCTTTGAACACCTTGGCACATTTCGACTAGCTCAATGCGAACGGACTTTAAATACATCACGAAAATACAGTGCCAGATTGCGCTGGAGCACGTGTGATGTCACTTACAATAACGCCATCTTCCATTCTTATTTGGCGCCTTGCTCGAGCACCCAGCGCATGGTCGTGGGTGACCACAATAAGCGTCATACCTTGCGCATTGAGTGCTTCTAACAAGCGCACTACCTCTTCTCCGGTGACGCGGTCAAGATTACCAGTCGGCTCATCCGCCAACAAAACCGCTGGGCGTTGTACGGTAGCGCGGGCAATGGCGACACGTTGGCGCTGTCCGCCAGAAAGCTCGTTTGGTCGATGTTGCGCCCTATCCACCAGCCCATATTCTTTAAGCGCCTGCGCAACACGTTTTGTGCGCTCAGCAGTCGGCATGCCGGCCAAAATAAGTGGCAACTCAATATTAGCTGTAGCCGTTAAACGCGGTACTAAATGAAAACTTTGGAAGATAAATCCTATGCGTTCACTACGTACTTTGGCCTGCTCATCTGGCGCCAAAGTGGTGACATCGCGACCTTCTAATTGATAAGTTCCAGCATCTGGGCGGTCTAGTAAGCCAAGCAGATTAAGCAAGGTCGATTTACCGG
>JBEDKX010000100.1:0-4498 GCA_041171965.1 Pseudomonadota bacterium
CAAATTAAAAATCAATAAATAACATTGCTTTTTAATACGACAAACCCATCTCAATATCAGCTACTCCAAAATTACCCTCATAAATCTTATGTTTAATGCTTCACAATGCGCTAACATAAAGACTTCTCTTTAAAGACAAAAACCATCATGGGTCAGCATCATCTTAAGCCGTTATTTGCACCTAAATCTGTTGCGGTGTTTGGGGCTAGTGACCGTATAGATTCTGTTGGGCAAATCGTTTTTCAAAATATGCTGGAAAGTGGTTATCACGGCGCGCTTTATCCTATTAATCCTGGTCATGAGCAGGTTCAGGGTTGTAAAGCTTATGCTTCGATTTCCGAAATTATTGAGCCGGTAGAGTTAGCGGTTATTGCCACACCAGCGGCCACCGTGCCAGATATTTTTGACGAGTGCGGCAGGCATGGCGTGAAGGCGGCGATTATTATTACCGCAGGGTTTGGTGAAGCTGGCGAGGATGGTAAAGCCTTGCAGCAGGCGGTACTGGAGAGTGCGCAACATTATGGTATTCGTCTTATCGGTCCAAATTGCTTAGGCGTGATGCGCCCAGATATTGGCCTGAATGCAACGTTTAATAAGGGCAACGCCAGTGTTGGTAATCTGGCTTTTGTGTCGCAATCTGGTGCGCTGTGTACGGCCATTTTAGATTGGGCAACGACTAATGACGTTGGTTTTTCTAGCGTGGTGTCGCTGGGCGCTTCAGTGGATGTCGATTTTGGCGAGATTCTCGATTATTTAATTTCCGATACGCAAACACATAGTATTTTGCTTTACATTGAAGGCATACATAACGCACGTAGTTTTATGAGTTCGATTCGTGCCGCGGCGCGCATTAAGCCGGTGATTTTGGTGAAAGTCGGTCGCCATGCGGTGGGTTCTAAAGCGGCCATGTCGCACACTGCTTCACTGGTCGGATCTGATGATGCGTTTGATGCGGCAGTACGCCGCGCCGGTGTGGTGCGTGTGCAAACCATTACCCAGTTGTTTTCTGCGGCTAAGGCGCTTTCTTGTGGTTTTAATCCTACCGGCAATCGGCTGGCAATTGTGACGAATGGTGGTGGCCCCGGTGTAATGGCTACCGATTGCGCGGCCGATTTAGGTTTGGTGATGGCTACGCTGTCAGACAGCACCATGGAGAAATTAAATTTAGCGCTTCCAGCCACTTGGTCGCATGGCAATCCGATTGATATTATTGGTGATGCGCAAGTGGATCGTTTTCACCATGCGGTAAAAGCTTGTTTGGAAGACCCAAATGTAGATGGCGTGCTGACCATTTTAACGCCCCAAGCCATGACTAAACCTTTGGAAGCGGCCGAGGCGGTCATCGCGTTGTCTAATCAATTCAGTAAACCTTTGCTGACCTCATGGATGGGCGGGGCTCAGGTGGAATCATCGCGTGCGGCATTTAATCATGCTAAAAAACCGAGCTTTCGTACACCAGAGCCAGCGGTAGAAGTGTTTTCTTATCTCAGCGCTTATCATAAAAACCAGAAATTTTTAATGCAAATGCCGGGACCGTTGTCGCATCATTTAGAGCCAGATATTGATGGCGCGACAATGATTATAGAGGGTGCTTTGCAAGAAAAACGCAAAATATTAAATGAGATGGAATCTAAAGCTTTGTTGGCGGCATTTCATATTCCAGTGGCACAAACAATGGTGGCGCGTTCACCAAATGAAGCTTTGTTGATTGCTCAGCAATTGGGTTTTCCTGTGGCGATGAAAATCAATTCGCCTGACATTACGCACAAGTCTGATACTGGCGGCGTTTTGCTTAATTTGCTTAACGCACAGGCGGTGCGTAGTGCTTATCACGAAATCATCAAAAACGTACAGAAAAGCCGTCCTGATGCCTCGATTGATGGTATTTCAATTCAGCCTATGATCGTTAAACCAAATGGTCGCGAGTTAATGGTAGGTGTGACGAATGACCCAGTATTTGGCCCAGTAATTACCTTTGGCGCTGGTGGCACCACGGTAGAAATTATCGGTGATCGTGCTGTTTCGCTGCCACCGTTGAATACGTTCTTAGTGAAAGATATGATCAGTAGTACGCATATCGCTAAAATGCTAGGCCAGTTCAGGCAAATGCCAGCAGCGAATATGGAGGCGCTAGAAAGCGTATTGCTGCGTGTTTCAGAAATGGTTTGTGAGTTGCCAACGTTAATGGAGATGGACATCAATCCGTTAATTATTGATGAAAATGGTGTGTTGGCGGCCGATGCGCGTATTGTTGTAGCGTTGCGTTCGCCCATTTCAGGCAGTACAGATCGTTATTCACATATGGCTATTTATCCATATCCAACGCATTTAGTGAACAATTGGCAAAGTACTGATGGCAGCAATGTTGTGATACGCCCGATACGCCCAGAAGATGCTGAACTTACCCAGGAATTTGTGCGAAATCTGTCTGAAGAATCACGTTATTTCCGCTATATGAATAGCTTCCAAGAGCTTAGCGAAGCCATGTTGGTGCGTTTTACACAGATTGATTACAGCCGTGAAATGGCGCTAATTGCAGTTAGAACCGAGCAGGAAAAAGAAGTGGAATTGGGCGTAACACGTTATGCGATTAATCCCGATGGTGAAAGTTGCGAGTTTGCTTTAGTGGTTGCAGATGGCATGCGCGGTACTGGTTTAGGGCTTAGGTTAATGGTCGCCTTGATGGACGCCGCAAGATCAAAAGGGCTGAAAATCATGGAAGGCGAAGTGCTGAAGAATAACGCCAGCATGCTGAAATTAATGAAGCGTTTAGGCTTTAGTATTGAATCTAGCCATGACGATGAAAGCATTAAAATTATTCGTAAAGTATTGTAAGTAGAGCAAATATGCATAGCGCTTATATTACACATCCGGAATTTCTTAAGCATGACATGGGTGCAGATCACCCCGAATGTCCAGCGCGAGTACACGCGATACAAGATCAGTTGATTGCCTCTGGTTTGTTCGACTATCTCACTCATTATGAAGCGCCCAAAGCCACTAAAGAAGATTTGGCGCGTGTCCATACTGAGGAATATATCGACATGGTTTTTGCCAAGTCCCCGCAAACCGGGCTGATTGATTTGGATGGCGACACGTCAATGAACCCATTTACGCTCAATGCCGCTTTGCACGCTGTTGGCGCGGTGATCAAGGGCGTGGATTTAGTCATGTCTGGCACTATGGAAACTGCATTTTGTAATATTCGTCCCCCAGGACATCACGCAGGTCGGGCGAGTGCGTCTGGTTTTTGCATTTTCAATAATGTAGCTGCGGCTGCGGCTTATGCACTTGAGAAACACGGATTACAGCGCATTGCCATCGCCGATTTTGATGTGCATCACGGCGAAGGCACTGAAGATATTTTCCGCGATGACCCGCGCGTGATGATGTGCTCAACCTTTCAGCATCCTTATTATCCTTTTTGCGGCGCAGACAGCAGTAGCGAGCATATTATTAACGTGCCACTTGCTGCCAGAAGCACAGGCGCAGATTTTCGTGCCGCTGTGACTGAACATTGGTTACCGGCTTTAGAACGTTTTCAGCCACAGTTGATATTAATTTCAGCTGGTTTCGATGCGCATTGGGAAGATGATATGGGTGGTTTGGCGCTCAGAGAAAATGACTACTTTTGGGTGACAGAAACCCTTAAAGAGGTCGCAAAGCGCCATGCCAATGGTCGGATTGTTTCTGCGCTGGAAGGTGGTTATGCACTACACGCTTTGGGGCGCAGCGTGATGAACCATATTAAGAGTCTCAGTGAGCTTTGATTGTTACAAGACCTTAAAAGCTTTGCTTCGAATGAAGTGCTAGCAGCACTTTTATTAATCAGAAGGCCAATTTTTTAAGGCAATTTGTACAAGCGCTAAAAGAGATTCTTTACTTGCGCCGCTGCTTGCTTGTACCGACATGCCTTGGTGCAAGGTGGTCAAATATTTTGCTAAGTCAGCACTGTTGGTATTTGCCGGTAAATCGCCCTGAATTTTTGCTAAATCAAAACGCAATTTAAAGTTTTCTTCTAATCTTTTCCTATATTCAATAAGAGTTTCTTGTATTTGTGCTGAACCTTGTCCGCAGCTTAATGCAGCCTGCACAATCATGCAGCCCGGCGGGTGATTTTGGTCGGTAAAAAAGGCAACAGCACCGGTTAAAAATTTTTCGGCAACTTGCTTAGCGCGAGGCTCTTTCATGGCCTCGCCTACAAATGCAGCTGGGCCAGCGACGTATTTTTCTAGCGCTTGGCCAAATAACGCCTCTTTATTACCAAACGTGGCATAAATACTCGGTTTATTAATGCCCAATGCTTCTACCAGTTCCGTCATAGACGTTCCTTCGTAGCCATATTTCCAAAAAACTTGCAGCGCGTTTTTTAATGCCTGCTCTTGATTAAACGCAAGTGGACGGCCACGCGTTTTCTTTGCTGGCTTGCTTGCTTGCTCAGTATTTTTCGCTGTGTTCATATGTGTAAAATGTCTTCCATAAGTGATTATTGTACCAC
>JBEDKX010000101.1:0-4473 GCA_041171965.1 Pseudomonadota bacterium
TCTAAGCGCAGACCGCCTAAATCATGAGGAATAGTAAGTGTAAGTGTATTGCTAAGAGATTGTGGAGTAGCGTCTATCATCGGTTATAATTATCATTAATTCTTAAAGGTGGTTTCGGCATGAAGTATATCTTAATTTTAATGTTTGCCTTATTACTCAATGCATGTGCGATTTTTGGGAAGCCTACTGAGCTAGATGATACTAAAGGCATGACCGCAGAGCGCATCTATCAAGAAGGTGCCACTAAAATGCTCAGCAAAGACTATGACAAAGCCATTGTCTACTTTGGTAAATTAGAGTCGCGTTATCCTAATGGTCGCTATGCCGCTCAGGCTCAACTTGAAACAGCTTATGCTCAATATAAAAAACAAGATCCTATTTTATGCGTAGCTTCAGCGGATCGTTTTATTAAATTACATCCAAATCACCCCAATGTTGATTATGCTTATTACTTAAAGGGCTTAGCTGTATTTAACGAACGAGGTATATTAGAAAAACTGACCAAACAAGAAGTTAGTGACCGCGACCCACGTTCATTGCGCGACTCGTTTGTTACGTTTAAAGAATTAGTAACGCGTTATCCAAACAGCCGCTATACCAAGGATGCCCAGCAACGCATGGTGTACTTGGCTAACAGCTTATCTGAACATGAGCTACACGTTGCGCGCTATTACATGAAGCGTAAAGCTTATTTAGCCGCAATTAACCGCGCTAAATATGTGTTGGAATATTACCCACAATCCCCAGGTACTGAAGAAGCTTTAATCATTATGATCAGCGCCTACGACTTGATGAGCTTAGACGACCTTAAAACAGACACCTTACGTATATTGCAGGCCAATTACCCAAATAGTCTTATGCTAGGCAAAAATGCACCTAAGGATGAACGCGTTTGGTGGAAGTTTTGGGAAAGTTTATACAGATAGAATCTGTAAAAATTAAAAGAGCCCCAATTAATTAAACAAATCTGAGAATTCTTTAACATAGCTGAATGAAATAAAGGGTGGCATTTAGCCACCCTTTTTAACTTTAATTGTCTTAACTTTGCATTCAGACTTAAGTTAACAATCTAAAATCTTAATTATTCAAATATAGCTTAGCGCTTTTTAGCGCTTCTATCTTTATCTTCAACTTCTTTTTTTGCTTTTAATTCAGCACGATGTGCCGTTTTACGCCTACGCATACTTACAATACCTTCACCTGGCTTACGTTTATCCTCGTCTTCAGCAAAGGGATTACTACCTTGCTTGTACTGAACGCGTAACGGTGTGCCAGAAAGTTGAAATGTTCTACGGAAGGTTTTCTCTAAGAATCGAGTGTAAGCGTCTTTTACGCCATCGACATGATTACCGTGGATTACGACAATCGGTGGATTGCTACCGCCTTGGTGGGCATAGCGTAATTTAGGACGAATTCCTTTACTAATGGGTGGCTGATGTTGCTGTAAGGCGTCAATCAGCACACGTGTAAGTTGCGGTGTAGAGAGTTTGGCAAACGCGGCTTTAAAAGCAATATCCACAGAAGCAAATAATTCAGGTAAACCTTTTTTACGTAACGCTGAAATATAATGGAATTCTGCAAAGTCTAAGAACATGAGTTTACGATCAATTTCACGTTTAACCCAATCGCGTTCTTCTTCTTTTAAGCCATCCCATTTGTTGATAGCCACCACTAATGCACGGCCAGCTTCTAAAATATAAGCAGCCACATGGGCATCTTGCTCGGTAATACCTTCTTGTGCGTCCACCACCAAAATAACAACGTTGGCTTCTTCAATAGATTGTATGGTTTTAATAACCGAAAATTTCTCTACCGCTTCCAATACACGACCGCGCTTACGGACACCGGCGGTATCAATTAAAGTATAGTGCTTACCATTCTTTTCTAAATCAATCGAAATAGAATCACGCGTGGTACCAGGTTCATCAAAAGCAATGACACGCTCTTCACCAAGTAAAGCGTTCACTAGCGTCGATTTGCCTACGTTAGGGCGACCAACAATAGCCACTTTCGGCACTCTGTCACCGGTGTAATCCTCTTCAGGCTCTTCTTCAACTACATGAAAACTTTCTAAGGCTAAATCAATAATATCTTTAACGCCTTCACCATGCGCAGATGAAATTGACAACGGATCACCCAAACCTAATTCATGAAATTCCGCACTGACAACAGCCTTATTCATGCCTTCAGTTTTATTAACAGCCAAGAAAACTGGACATTTTGATCTGCGCAAACGGTTGGCAATGTCCATATCCTGAGGCGTAGCACCTTGGCGACCATCGACAATAAAGATAATTACATCTGCTTCATCAATCGCCAATAAGGTTTGCACCGCCATCGCTTTAAGAATGCCGCTATCAGTGTTTGGCTCAAAACCACCAGTATCAACCACTAAGTAAGGCTGACTTGCGCCTATACCACGGCCATAATGGCGATCACGCGTAAGGCCAGGCAAGTCGGCCACAAGCGCATCACGGCTTTTGGTAAGGCGATTAAATAAGGTGGATTTGCCGACGTTAGGTCGACCAACCAAAACTAGGGTAGGTAACATTGGAGCCTTCTAAATAGTGCTTATTACTAAACGGTTTAGCTTAAAGAACTTAACTAATTAAGCTAATTAATACTTTAAAAAAATTATTGCCAGCAATTAATTGCTAAGATATTACAAAAGTAAAATCAGTATTTACTTAACCTGAATAGCGTAAATTCCACCATCTCGCGTCTGCGCTAACAGGGTATTGCTATTTATCTGTGCCATTTGCGGCATTACTGGGCTGTTATTAGTTTTAATTCTTGATGAAATAGCACCATCTTCTCTACTTAAGAAATGAACATATCCTTCTAAATCACCAACAGCAACCAAGCTACCCATAGGCAATGGTGCCGTCAAGTTTCTGTTTTTGAGTGCTGCCTGACGCCAAAAAGTCTTACCTGTACTGTAGTCCAGCGCATAAACAGAACCCATAGCGTGTGAAACAAATATACGCGCATCTTCTGTACTTAAGCCTGATAAGCTTGAAATATCACGGTTCCATGCAACACGACCAGAAGCTCTATCTACTGCAGCAATTTTACCTTGATAAGCAACCGCATAAATCAATGGGCCATCAACCACAGGTAAACTAGTAATGTCGGCAATACGCTCAATTTCAGTCACGCCTTTAGGCTGAGCTACTGATGCTTCCCATAACATTTTTCCATTATCGGCACGTATTGCGGCTAACTTGCCACCAGCAAAACCAGCATAAACAACACCCCCATCGACCACTACACCAGCACTACTACGCAGCGTAAGGGCTGGCGTAGTACGCTCATAAACCCATTTGCGACTGCCGTCATTCGCGTTAATACCAAAAATACGGCTGTCACCAGTACGTACAATCACCAGTCCATCAAAATATTTTGGAGCACTTAGCACTTCACTACTTAATTTAGATTTCCATTGCAGCTTACCTGAAATATCATAGGCATAAACTAAACCTCCTTGCGTGCCAACCATAACCAAACTACCACCAACACCTACTCCGCCTGTAATTTTTTGGCCAATATTGACTCGCCATGCTTGGCTACCGTTGCTAGCATCAAGCTTAAGCAATTCGCCAGCGGCACTTGCTGCATAAGCATAACCAGCTTCGATTACAGGGGTAAATTCAGAATCTTCTGCCGCGCCTATTTTGGCTTGCCAAAGTAAATTAGTGACAACTGTTTGTTTTATTTCAGCCAAAGGTTCTGGCGCTTCTGCGGGCTCTCTACCAAAAAACTTATCAGACAGATCTGATTTCATTTCTGTAATCGTGCTACAAGCTGACAACAACAATAAACTTGATAATACGAAAATACTCAATAGTGTTTTCATGTATTTATTAGAGAACAATGTAATGCTCCAGCTTGGTAATTTAGGACTGATTAATGAGATTGCGTCACTTTAGTGCTTATCTTAGCAAATTACTCGCCAATCGCTTCCAGCTTCTTTTGTGTAAGTGCGCGATATTTACCTTGAGAATCCAGCTTATTCAGCGCATCTTGATAGGCAGCTTTAGCCTCCAAGCTTTTACCAAGACTCACTAAAACATCACCTTTAAGATCTGAAAATAAACCATCAAAACCTGCATCATGCGGTGCATTCAATAATATTAAAGCTGCTTCATAGTTTTTTTCTTCTGCTAAAATATTCGCTAATTGCAAACTAGCTAAAGCACTGATAGTGCTTTCTTTAGCATTTTTTATTGTCCATTCTAGCTGTGATTTCGCACTTTTATTATCTTTAGCTAGATAGTTAGCTTTAGCTGCATATAGTGCGGCACGCCCAGCATAAGGTGTTGCACTAAACTTATCCATTAGCACGGCCGATTTGGCTTGTATGGCTTTTAGGTCTTTTTCATCAGTGACTAACAGTTCTTGAAACTGCGTAGAAGCTTCAACTGACTGATTGTTTTGGTAAGATTTCCAGCCTTGAAAAGCGGCATAACCGAC
>JBEDKX010000102.1:0-4451 GCA_041171965.1 Pseudomonadota bacterium
TCACAATACTGCCCATGCCGATGAGGCATTCATCTTCTATGGTGCAACCATGTAAAATCACGGTGTGGCCTATGGTGACAAAATCGCCAATAATCAGCGGCGAACCAGCAGGATCGGTGCTGGATTTATGATTAACATGCAGCATACTTAAATCTTGAATATTGGTATTTTTACCAATACGGATAAAATTAACATCGCCGCGAATAACCGTACTTGGCCAAATTGAGCTATTTTCGCCCAGACTAACTTCGCCAATAATTGTGGCAGTTTGGTGTATGTAAACACCAGTCGCTAATTGTGGAAAGTGTTGCTTAAAGCCCTGAATATTGTTGGATTGCGCCATCGTAGCCTCTTTAGTTTAATGCCCATATTAACAAGCCATAGTATAATCACATTATGCAAGTAAATAACTCCGTTGGCATTGTTGCCGCCCAAACTGCACATTTTGATGCACCACTCACACTTAAAAGTGGTGCGGTGCTGCCTCAATATGATCTCGTTTATGAAACTTATGGCCAATTAAATGCCGATAAATCTAACGCAGTTTTAATCTGCCATGCGCTTTCTGGCACACACCATGTGGCGGGTAAATATTCAGAAGACGATAAATATCCAGGTTGGTGGGATAACTTAATTGGCCCAAACAAACCGTTAGATACCAATAAATTCTTTGTCATTGGTGTGAATAATTTAGGTGGCTGCCACGGTAGCACAGGCGCTGCCAGCATTAATCCTGCTACAAGTCAGCCTTGGGGTTCAGCGTTCCCGATACTCACTGTCGAAGACTGGGTGACCTCACAAACTTTACTGGCAGATTACTTAGGCATTCAGCAATTAGCCGCAGTTGTAGGCGGTAGCCTAGGTGGTATGCAAGCCTTGCAGTGGACCATTGCATATCCTGAACGTGTACGCCACGCCTTAGTTATTGCCTCTGCGCCTAATCTTACCGCGCAAAATATGGCGTTTAATGAAGTGGCACGCCAAGCGATTATTACCGATCCAGAGTTTCATGGTGGTGATTATTATGCGCATGGTGTTGTGCCTAGACGCGGCCTTAGAATCGCTCGTATGTTAGGGCATATTACCTATTTAAGCGACGATGCGATGGGTGCTAAGTTTGGTCGCAAGCTTAAAGATACGATTAAATACAGTTTTGATGCTGAGTTTGAAATGGAATCTTACCTACGTTATCAGGGTGATAAATTTGCTGGCGAGTTTGATGCCAACACCTATTTACGCATGACGCGCGCTTTAGATTATTTCGACCCAGCGTTGGACTTTGGTGGTGATTTAACGGAAGCTTTGAAAAAAGTCACGGCTCAATTTTTAGTGGTTTCATTCACTAGTGACTGGCGTTTTTCTCCAGCACGCTCGCGTGAGATTGTTAAAGCCCTGCTTGATAACGAACGCACTGTGAGTTATGCAGAAGTGACAGCAGCCCACGGCCATGATGCGTTTCTAATGCCAGATCCACATTACCATGCAATTTTGCGTAGTTATCTTAATAATATCCCAGTGGAAAATATTCAAGTAGATAACATTAAAGCTGGGAGCGTGGCATGAGCATCACTCAACAACAACATGGCCAGGAATTCAGACATGACTTTGCCATTATTGCCAGCTGGTTGCCGTTTGGCGCAAAAGTATTAGATTTAGGCTGCGCGGATGGTGCCTTATTACAATATTTAAAAGCCGCACTAGAAGTTCGTGGTTACGGCGTAGAAAAAGATGATGCTAATTGGTTAGCCGCTATGTCCAGTGGCATTAACGTCATTCAAATGGACTTAGAGTCAGGCTTATCCGGCTTTGAGGATCAGTCTTTTGACACCGTGATACTGTCACA
The DNA here is from genome assembly GCA_041171965.1 of Pseudomonadota bacterium. GTDB lineage: Bacteria > Pseudomonadota > Gammaproteobacteria > Burkholderiales > Methylophilaceae > Methylotenera. The sequence continues at coordinate 1,844 of JBEDKX010000102.1, forward strand.
AACTTTGCAAGCGGTACATAATACTGAAGGTATTGTGCGTGAGATGCTACGCGTTGGTCACGAGGTTATCGTGACTTTCCCTAATTTTGGTTATTGGCGCAATCGTAGTCAAATTCTGACTGGCAATATGCCAGTTTCAAAAAGTCTGCCGCACCAATGGTTTGATACGCCGAATGTGCATTTATGCACTATCAACGATTTTGATCAGTTTTGTAAAAATAGCAACATCATCATTAAAGAACGGCTGGTATTAACCGATAATAAACCGGTGACCTTTATGCCTAACTTAATGGGCAACTTGGCGATGTATCGCCTAGAAAATAGTCCGTTAATATAAGCAATCACTAGCATGACAACTCAACCTAGCATCTGGCAAGCGTTGCTCAACAAGCGCATGCTTATTTGCATATTCACTGGCTTTAGCTCAGGCTTGCCGCTCTATATTCTCATCAGCTTACTGCCCGCATGGCTACGCTCTGAAGGCGTTAATTTAAAAGCCATTGGTTTATTCGCGCTGATTAATTTACCGTTCACGTGGAAGTTTTTATGGGCACCGTTTTTTGACCGATTCATTCCGCCTTTAGGCCGAAGACGTGGTTGGCTACTGATTTCACAAGTCTTATTACTGCTATCTATCCCAGTATTTGGCGCTTTCAACCCGAAGTTTGATATTTGGACGATTGCTTATTTAGCCAGTTTGGTTGCATTTTTTAGCGCTTCGCAAGATATTGTATTAGATGCTTACCGTCGTGAATTATTGTTAGATGATGAGTTAGGCTTGGGTAACGCTATTCACGTAAATGCCTACAAAATTGCTGGCTTAGTACCGGGCTCACTTTCGTTGATATTAGCCGATCATTTGCCTTGGAGCAGCGTATTTTTAATTACTGCCTTATTTATGTTACCGGGCATAGTGATGACTATTTTTGTCAAAGAGCCGGCCTTAAATAGTGGCGCGCCTAAGACCTTGCGTGCTGCAGTCACTGAGCCATTTCAAGAATTCATTGGGAGGCGTGGCTGGCAATCAGCTTTATTAATATTGGCATTCATTTTCTTTTATAAATTGGGTGACAGCATGGCTACTGCATTAGCTACACCTTTTTACCTAGACATGGGGTTCAGTAAAACTGAGATAGGCCTTATTGCTAAAAATGCAGGCTTATGGCCCAGCGTAATTGGCGGCATACTGGGTGGCGTGTGGATGCTTAAACTTGGTATTAACCGCGCCTTATGGTTATTTGGTGCGGTGCAAATGCTGGCGATTTTAGGTTTTGTGTTGCTGGCAGCTGTAGGTCACAACCCGCTGGTTTTAGGCTTGGTGATTGGCGTAGAGGCCTTGGGCGTTGGCTTAGGAACCGCTGCCTTTGTGTCCTATATTGCCCACACAACGCACCCTCTTTATACCGCCACACAATTCGCCTTGTTTACCAGCCTCGCTGCGGTGCCGCGGACTTTTGCCAATGCCGCAACTGGCTATTTAGTAGAAGATTTAGGCTGGAAGAATTTCTTTATTTTTTGTTTCTTTGCGGCAATTCCCGGCATGTTATTACTCATAAAAGTAGCGCCTTGGCATGTACAGAAAAATCTACCAGCACAAGAGAAACTTTAGCGATCATTTCACATAAAGCCTTTTAAGTTAAATAATCAACGATCAATGGCGCGTGATCACTAAAGCGCTCGTCTTTATAAACGCTGGCAGAAATAGCTTTTTCTGCAATGCCAGGCGTTGAAATTTGATAATCGATACGCCAACCCACATTTTTCGCCCAAGCTTGGCCGCGATTGCTCCACCAGGTATAACACTCGCCTGTGGTGTTTGGGTGTAGCTTGCGGTAAACATCCACCCAGCCAACTTGGTCAAATAACTCGCTTAACCACAATCGCTCTTCAGGTAAAAACCCTGAATTTTTCTTATTACCTTTGTAGTTTTTTAAATCGGCTTCTTTATGCGCGATATTCCAGTCACCGCAAATGACCACTTCGCGGCCACTTTCAATGAGCGCTTTTAAATGCAACATAAAGCGTGTCATCACACTAAACTTAAAAGTCTGACGTTCTTCACCACTTGAACCTGAAGGTAAGTACAGCGAAATAACACTTAGATTGCCAAACTGACATTCTAAATAGCGACCTTCGCTGTCAATATCAGCAATGCCCAAACCTTCAATTATTTTATCTGGCTTGGCCTTAGAATAAATACCTACGCCGCTATAGCCTTTTTTTTCAGCATAATGAAAATGACCAAAATATCCCGCAGGATTATGCATTTCTGCAGTCATATCAGCCGCCTGCGCTTTGATTTCTTGCATACAAACAATGTCGGCATTTTGTGTTTGTAGCCAAGCTTGCACACCTTTATTTGTTGCAGAACGTATGCCGTTTAGGTTTAGCGATATAATCTTCAAAACTTATTCCTTAATTTTATTAAATATATGAATCCAAATACTAGCCACGAATGTTGTAAAGAAACCAGCCAACAATCCAGCAATGATTTTAGACAAGAGTTTATCGCATTTGCTATCCAAAAAGAGGTTTTACGCTTTGGTGAATTTACTACAAAGGCTGGTCGTTTAAGCCCGTACTTTTTCAACGCGGGACTATTTAATGA
>JBEDKX010000102.1:4458-5123 GCA_041171965.1 Pseudomonadota bacterium
GCTTGATGAAGTTAGGCGAATTTTATGCTGCTGCCATTCAAAACTCAGGCATTGAATTTGATATGTTATTTGGCCCAGCTTATAAAGGCATTACTTTAGTGGCCAGTATTGCCATTGCCTTTGCCAAAAATGGCCGCAATGTGCCATATGCTTACAACCGTAAAGAGGCCAAAGATCACGGCGAAGGTGGTTCAATTGTCGGCAGTCCATTAAAAGGCCGCGTTCTCATCATTGATGATGTCATTTCTGCAGGTACTTCAGTGCGAGAATCCGTTGAGCTGATCAGTGCTAATGGCGCGAAGGCTTGTGGCGTTGCCATTGCGATTGATAGGCAAGAAAAAGGTTTAGGTGAATTGTCGGCCGTGCAAGAAGTCATTAAAAACAATCATATACCAGTATGCGCCATTACCAATTTAGCGGATTTAATGAGCTATCTAAACAATAAGCACGACATGGCGCAAAGTTTGCAGGCGGTTAAAGCGTATCGCCAACAGTATGGTGTTGATTAGGCGCAGTATATTGGTATTGCACAATAGCTTTACTAATAATCACGAGAATTAAAACCTTAAACAATTTCATGCAATTATGTAAATTGCACTAAAACGTTTTAAACATTAAAAATCCGCCTTATTTTTTAAATCCGTTTAATCCGCGTCATCCGTGTT
>JBEDKX010000103.1:0-4415 GCA_041171965.1 Pseudomonadota bacterium
TGGGGTGGCTGATGGGGCTCGAACCCACGACAACAGGAATCACAATCCTGGACTCTACCAACTGAGCTACAACCACCATTGAAACTTTAACTTCTGGTCTGCCCGACAGGAATCGAACCTGTAACCCCCAGCTTAGAAGGCTGGTGCTCTATCCGGTTGAGCTACGGGCAGATATTGGTTACAAAGGTTTATACCAAGGCACAATATAATTTTTTTCGGGCTGACTTTAGTTTATGTCCTTGGATATTTGCTACCCAAGGACATAAAAATTTGGTCGGCGTGGAGAGATTCGAACTCCCGACATCCTGCTCCCAAAGCAGGCGCGCTACCAGGCTACGCTACACGCCGAAGCGCAGAAATATACTGGAAACTGGGGGGTAGGTCAAATGAAATATGATAAAATATTACTTTATTTTGAATAATATATAAAATTAAGCAATGACAGCTCAACTAATTGATGGCAAAGCCATTGCAGCAGCCCTTTTAAATTCTATTAAAACAAAAATCGACAATCGCATTCAGGCGAATAAGCGTGCGCCTGGGTTGGCGGTAATATTAGTTGGTGGAGATCCAGCTTCATCCATTTACGTACGCAACAAACGCTTAGCTTGCGAAAAAGTGGGCATCGTCTCTACTGCTTATGATTTACCTGCATCAACAACTGAGCTGGAACTATTAGCACTGATTGATCAATTAAACACTGATAACCGCATCGATGGCATTCTTATACAATTGCCCTTGCCGGCACATATTAACGATGAGCACGTAGTTGAGCGCGTTAGCCCGACTAAAGACGTAGACGGCTTCCACCCTTACAACATAGGCAGGCTAGCTGTGCGCCAGCCAACGCTGCGCTCTTGTACGCCGTTTGGCGTAATTAAAATGCTGAGCGCCATGAATGTTAATTTAATGGGTTTAGATGCCGTTGTTGTAGGCGTGTCGAACCATGTAGGTCGACCAATGGCGCTAGAGCTGCTTTTGGCTGGCGCTACTGTGACTAGCTGCCACAGACATACCAAAGATTTGAGTAAAATTATTAAGAGCGCAGATTTAGTGGTAGCTGCGGCTGGCAAGCCTGGTTTGATTAAAGGCGAGTGGATTAAGCCTGGATCTATTGTGATTGATATTGGCATTAATCGCTTAGCTGACGGCAGTCTTGCCGGCGACGTTGAGTTTAATATTGCTAAAACTCGCGCAGGCTTCATTACACCAGTACCTGGCGGTGTAGGGCCGATGACGGTTGCAACGTTGATGGAAAACACGCTACTAGCTTTAGAAATGAGTGAGCTGTAATCAGTCGTTTAAACAGATAATTCAAGCGATTAGCATATTTAATAGCTGACTTTGCATCAAAGCTTTATTCAGTGTACACTCACGCGCAATTTTACAAATACATGCAACTTTTGAGCGTTTATTTTAGCGTCGCAGTTTGAGTAATCTTTTTTTAAAGTAATTTTTTAAGTATCTGGGCACACAATATGGCAGCAGTTATTGCAAAACAATTTACCCCTTATCAACCTAAGGCTGACGAAGAATACATGAGCAAAAGTCAGCTCAATCACTTTCGTAAGATTTTGAATGACTGGAAATCTGAATTAAGTAACGACCTTGATAAAACTGTTCACACCATGCAAGATGAAGTGACCATGTTTGCTGACCCTAACGACCGCGCCAGCCAAGAATCTGACATGACTTTAGAGTTACGTAATCGTGACCGTGAACGTAAGTTGATTAAAAAAATAGACGAGACTTTACGTAACATTGACGCTAAAGAATATGGTTATTGCGAAGGCTGCGGCATTGAAATCGGCTTAAAGCGCCTTGAAGCACGTCCAACAGCAACGCTGTGTATTGATTGCAAAACGTTAGATGAAATGCGCGAGAAACAAGTCGCCAAATAATTTCTTACCTCCAAAACACAAGCTTGTAGAAACTCGATACCTGTAAATAAAAAGGCGCCCAAGGGCGCCTTTTTATTTACAGCTCTGTTACATGCAAATTAACAATATCTATCAGGATCCTACCCAGTTCAATGCACACACAACCCTTATAATTATGTAACACTGAAAAGTCCTAGTGATAAATCTCCCTTGTAGTTAGTAATGCTATAAACGTGCCAAGTTTCGAACACTGCTACAATTAATGGCGTAACATCATGATTTATATTAATATAATCTAATGCTACAATAACTGCGTGTTGAGATACTTAAATTTTTGTGGTGGTGGTTTTAAGCCATAAAGGCTGTAGTCAACCACCAGAGACATTTCAGCTAGCCAAAGATCTAGTTTAAAAACCAGTTTAAGCACTCAGTAGATTAATATGCTGGCGAACAAATGCACTTTTTAATCGACTTACGCCCTGCGCGAGCTCTGCATTATTTAGGTTAGCAAAACCCATTCTAATTGCTGAAACTTGATTTTCTTGGAGTGAATATAATCGCCCTACTTGAAAGCGAACTTTTTGAAATTCAGCCTCTTTTATTAATTCATGAATATTAATGCATGGGTCGATCTTCAGCCAAAACGCCAAGCCACTTTCGGCTAGATCAAAACTTAAATATTCACCTAACTCTTTGTGCAATAGATTAAACAAATAATTTCTTCGCTCTTCATATATTTTTAGCATACGCAAAATATGCTTCTTGATTTCACCTGTATGCAACAACTCTGCAACAGCTAACTCGGTGATTTGATTGCCTTGGCGATCAATCAGCATCACTTGATTGGCGCACAAATGAATTATTTCTTCTGGTGCCACGATATAACCTAGACGAAGGCTTGGCGTTAATACTTTTGATAGCGAGCCTATATAGATCACTCGTTTAGACTTTGGCATGCTAGCTATTGGTAGAGTAGGACTTCTTGAAAAGTTAAACTCATGATCATTGTCATCTTCAATAATTAAAAAATCATACTGCTCGGCAAGCGCTAAAAGTTTTATTCTACGTGACAGTGACATAGTGACTGTGGTTGGTATATGGTGATGCGGCGTCACATAGACTGCACTCACTTTTTGCTTGAGGCACAATCGTTCAAGATCACCGACATCAATACCTTCTGCGTCGTGGGATACACTTAAAATATTGGCACCACAATTTTTAATTGTCTCGCGTGCAAGTGGGTTGCCTAACTGCTCAACAGCGACAAAGTCGCCAGCAGTTATGAAAGTTTTAGCAATCACAAATATCCCCATTTGACTGCCTCTTACCACACAGATATTTTCCGTTTTCGCATGCAGGCCTCTTTCCATATTGAGCATATGAGCAAGAGCTTCACGTAAAATAATTGCGCCTTTAGGGTCGCCATAACCTAATTTATTGTTCCTCGCAGAGGTGATTAAGGCATGGCGCATAGCACGTGAAAGCATTTCAAAAGGTATTAACCTGGCATCTGGTAGGCCGTCGCTAAAATGAATGAAGTCATGTGTTTGCCGCTTATTAAGCATGGGCGTTACATGATCATTTAAGAGCGGTTTTGCTGAAAATTGGCGTATAGGCGCAATACTCAATCCACTGTTATTGATAGTAAGCACTCTAGTGGAAACGAAAGTTCCACGCTTACTTTCACTGGTGAGCCAACCTTGCGCAATCAATTCATCATAGGCCTGAATCACCGTTTTACGGTTAACCTTAATTCTACTGGCAAATTCTCGAGTACCAGGTAAGACCGCGCCAGGAGAAAATCTGCCTCGCTGGATTTCTTCAATGATTTTATGTGCGATTTGAACATGGATAGAGGTGCCAGACGCTCGCACGACATCCATGTTGAGTTCCCAAGGTCTTAACATTCAACGCTCCCATCCGAATCAAATCTTCATGACTGATTTCTAAAATAACAATATTTAGAAATCACGATTGATGGATAACTAGGAGAACCCAAGAAACTAATATTAGCAAACTATTGTAGATGTTGATAAATAATTTATCTGGACCAGCATGAATCTTTGTTCTGGATGGGCCATTAAAAGGGTTTTATATATACAGTTACATCTGTTTACAAGTTGAAACAATTAAGCAAAGCTAAATTTTATCTAGCTTTTCATTAATCGGCTCATCATTGGTCATCCTAGTGGCATTTGCAAGTAAACAAGATAAAGAATTTTTACTTTTACTTAATTTTATCTTTGGAGATAATTCTTATGTTTACAAAAAAACAAGCAGTAGGCGTTGCAGCATTGGTAGCGATGGCGTTGCCAATGATCGCATCAGCGGCGGCAGACCAAGAAGCAGCAATGAAAGATGCAAATAATTGGGTGCATCCACGCGGACAGCACAACAACCAAGGCTACAGTTCTTTGGCGCAAATTAACAAAGCTAACGTTAAAAATCTTAAAGCAGCATGGACATTCGCTACTGGTGTAAACCGTGGCCATGAGGGTTCACCTGTTGTGCTTGGTAATATGATGTATGTACATA